>NZ_JABEMA010000270.1 GCF_013004605.1 Pseudokineococcus marinus | reverse complement strand
CGGGAGGCGCTCGGCGAGCTGCTGGGCGCGGGCGGCCGCCCACGCGTCCGGGTCGTCGCGGGCGCCCTCCGGGGCGGCCGCGTCGACGGCCACCTCCTTCACGCGGGGCGCACGGCGCCGCGCGTTCGACGGGGAGGGGCGCGGGCCGGTCACCGGCGGCACGGTACGCAGCGCGGTCGGGGGAGCCGGGATACCGTGGCCCCGACGGGCCCGGGCACCGGGCTCCAGGGAACCGGCGACGCCTGTGGTGGGGAGGCGCGCGAGCACTGGAGCGCACCCGCATGAGCACCCGGCCCGAGCAGCGGGCGGGCGGCCCCGCCCCCCACGACGCCACCCGCGAGGGCGCGAGCCCGCCCCCACCGGTGACGCCCGGCTCGGCGTCCTCCCCGGGCGCCGTCGTGCGCGGGCGGTGGCGCACCTTCACCGGCTCCTTCGCCCAGTACCGGGTCCTGCCCGCGGTCGCCGGCCGGTCCTACCTGCCCATCACCTTCGGGGCCCGCCTGCCCATCACGATGGTGCCCGTCGGCGTCCTCACGCTCGGGGAGGTGTCGACGGGGTCGTCCGCGATCGCCGGGGCCGCGGCCGCCGGCGCCGCCATCGGCGAGGCCGTGGGCGCCCCCACGAGCGGGGCGCTCGCCGACCGCCTCGGGCAGCGGCGCGTGCTGCTCGTCGTCGCGGGGCTGCACGTGCTCGCCCTGGTCTCGCTGCTCGTCGCCGCGGCGAGCGCCGACCCGGTGGCGCTCGTGGTCGCTGCCGCGGGCGTGGGGCTGACGGTGCCGCAGATCGGCCCGCTCTCCCGCGTGCGGTGGATGGCGATGTCCCCGCGGCACGTCCGCACGGCCTTCGCCTTCGAGGGGACCGCCGACGAAGTCGGGTTCGCGCTGGGGCCCGCGGTCGTCGGGATCACCGCGACGCTCGTCGGCGGGTCGGCGCCCGTCGTCGTCGCGGCCGTCCTCGTCGTGGGCCTCGTGACGGCCTTCGCCCTGCACCCGTCGGCGGACGCCGTGCCGGTGCGCTCGCGGGAGGAGCGCGCCCGGGAGCGCGAGGAGCGGCGGGCCGTCGCGACGCGCCGTCGCCGCGAGCCGCTCGTCTTCGTCCCGCTCGTCGGCATGCTCGCCATCGGCACCTTCTTCGGCGGCAGCAACACGGCCCTGACGGCGGCCGCGGCCGACGCGGGCGTCCCGACGGCGGGCGGGCTGCTCGCCGCTGCGATGGCCGTGGGCTCCGCGACGACGGCGCTCGCCGTCGTCGCCCTGCCCGCCTCGCTCGGACCCTGGCGGCGGTGGGCCGGGTCGGCGGCCGTCCTCGTCGTCGGCGCGGCGCTCATGCTCTGGGCCGCGCCCGGCATCCCGCTGCTCGTGCTGACGACGGTCCTCGCGGGCTTCGCCGTCGGGCCGCTGCTCGTGACGATCACCGACGTCGCGGGCCGCCTCGCCCCCGAAGGCGGCGCGGGGCTGGCCCTCACGCTGCTGACGAGCGGCATCGTCCTCGGCGTCGCCACCGGCTCGGCGCTGGCCGGCCAGGCCGCCGAGCGCGTCGGCCCGTCCGCGGGCTTCGGCGTCGGCGTCGTCGCCGCGGTCGTCCTGCTCCTGCTCGTCCTCGTCGCGGCCGCGACCCGCCGGCCGCTGCCGCCGCCGACGGCCTGACGCACCAGCGGTGGACGCAGGACGCGGTCAGCCGCGTCCTGTCTCCACCGCTGTGACGAGAGCTGTGCCCGAAGGGCCGGTCAGTAGTACCAGGGGCTCAGTAGTACCAGGGGAAGGCTGACCAGTCGGGGGAGCGCTTCTCGAGGAAGGAGTCGCGCCCCTCGACGGCCTCGTCGGTCATGTACGCGAGCCGCGTGGCCTCGCCGGCGAAGAGCTGCTGCCCGACGAGGCCGTCGTCGGGGAGGTTCATGGCGTACTTGAGCATCCGCTGCGCCGTCGGCGACTTGCCGTTGACCTCGGCGGCGACGACGAGGGCCTCCTCCTCGAGGCGGGCGTGGTCGACGACGAGGTTCACCGCGCCGATCCGGTGCATGGCCTCGGCGTCGTAGGTGCGCCCGAGGAAGAAGATCTCGCGGGCGTGCTTCTGCCCGACCATCCGCGCGAGGTACGCCGAGCCGTAGCCGGCGTCGAAGCTGCCGACGTCGGCGTCCGTCTGCTTGAAGCGGGCGTGCTCGCGGCTCGCGACCGTCAGGTCGCAGACGACGTGGAGGCTGTGCCCGCCGCCCGCGGCCCACCCGGGCACGACGGCGACGACGACCTTCGGCATCGTCCGGATCATCCGCTGCACCTCGAGGACGTGCAGGCGCCCGCCCTCGGCGCGCACGCGCGCCGCGTCGACGGTGTCCGCCGTCTCGCCGTCGGCGTACTGGTACCCCGACCGGCCCCGGACCCTCTGGTCGCCGCCGGAGCAGAACGCCCAGCCGCCGTCGCGGGGGCTCGGCCCGTTGCCGGTGAGGAGGACGCAGCCCACGTCCGGCGTGCGGCGGGCGTGGTCGAGCACGCGGAGCAGCTCGTCGACCGTGCCGGGGCGGAAGGCGTTGCGGACCTCGGGGCGGTCGATCGCGACGCGCACCGTGCCGCGCTCGGGGCCGGGGCGCACGCACCGGTGGTACGTCGTGTCGACGAGGTCCTCGAAGCCGGGCACCGGTGCCCAGGCGCTCGGGTCGAAGAGCTCGGAGACGTGGGCGGGCGGCTCGTGCGTGGTGCTCACCCGCGGAGGATGGCACGCTCCGCGCGCCCGACCGGGGCCCCGGAGGCGCGGCCACCGCCGAGCACCCGCGAGGATGGGCCCATGTCGCTCGGCTGGGAGATCCTCCTCGTGCTCGTCTTCGTGCTCGTGGGCGGTGTCTTCGCGATGTCCGAGCTCGCGCTCGTGTCGCTGCGCGACGGCCAGGTCCGGGCGATGGTCGGCGAGCGCCTGCGGGGGGCCGCGGCGGTCGAGCGCCTGCGGGCCTCGACCAACCGCTTCCTCTCGGCCGTCCAGATCGGCGTCACCGCGGCCGGCTTCTTCGCCTCGGCGTACGGCGGCGCGACCATCGCGGGCCGCCTCACGCCCGTCCTCGAGGGGTGGGGCGTGCCCGGCGGGGTGGCGTCGACGATCTCGCTCGTCGTCATCACCGCGCTCGTGTCCTACGTCTCCCTGGTGCTCGGCGAGCTCGTGCCCAAGCGCATCGCGCTGCAGAAGCCCGACACCGTGTCCCGCCTCGTCGCGCCGATGCTCGACCGCATCGCCAAGCTCGCGACCCCGGTCATCTGGCTGCTCGACAAGTCGACCAACCTCGTCGTCCGCCTCCTCGGCATGGACCCGGGGGAGGAGCGCGACGAGGTCAGCGAGGAGGAGCTGCGCGAGATGGTCTCGACGCACGAGGACCTCGACGACGACGAGCGGCGGCTCATCGACGACGTCTTCGCCGCCGCCGACCGCCGCGTCGCCGAGGTCATGATCCCGCGCACCGAGGTCGAGTTCCTCGACGGCGACCTCAGCCTCGAGGAGGCGGCCGGGCAGATCGAGCACCAGGCGCACTCGCGCTACCCGATCACCGGCGAGGGCGTCGACGACATCATCGGCTTCGTCCACGTGCGCGACGTCCTCACGGCCCTGCGCCACCAGGACCCGGCGAGCCCGCTGACGGCGGTGATGCGGCCGGTGAGCCTCGTCACCGGCACCCAGGCGGTGCTGCCCGCCCTGTCGGCGATGCGCCGCGACCGCCGGCACATCGCCGTGGTCGTCGACGAGTACGGCGGCACCGACGGCATCGTCACCCTCGAGGACCTCGTCGAGGAGCTCGTCGGCGACATCGAGGACGAGCACGACCGCGCCGAGGCCGACGCCGGCGCGGCGGTGCGCGGGCAGGTCGAGGTGTCCGGCCTCCTGCACCGCGACGAGGTGGTCGACGAGACGGGCGTCCAGCTGCCGGAGGGGAGCTTCGAGACCCTCGGCGGCTTCGTCATGGCCGAGCTGGGGCGCGTGCCCGCCGAGGGCGACTCCGTGGAGGCCCTCGGGCACCGCTTCACCGTGCTGCGCCTCGACGGCCGTCGCGCCGACCGCGTGTGCGTCGAGCGGCTCGGCGACGAGGACGGGGCGGGCCGGGACGGCAGCGCCGGCGAGGAGCGGTCCAGCGGGCGGGAGCCCCACGGGCGCGCCGGCAGCGGTGACGTCGGCACGGGCGTGACGGCCGGCGCCAGCGGGGGTGCGGACGGCGACGGCGGCGGTGCGGACGGGACG
>NZ_JABEMA010000027.1 GCF_013004605.1 Pseudokineococcus marinus | reverse complement strand
CGACCGGCACCGGCGCCACCACGGGCGCGGCACGGCGCACGGCCGGCGCGGGCCGCGGTGCGCGGCGGGGCGTCGGGACGAGGGACAGGTGACGACGCCGAGCGCTCGAGCGCGGGCTGCGCGCGGGGGCGCCCAGCGGCGGGAGCAGGACCAGTGCGCTCATGGTGACCTCCTGGAGGACCACGGCCCCTCCTGGCGGAGGTGCCGCGGACGTGCGTGTCGAGGGCGGCTGCGGCGCCGCGGGCCCGGGGGGGGGCGCACGGCTCGCGCTGTCGGTCGAACGTCTGTGCGATGTTGTACCAGCGTGGCGGCCCGGCGTCCAGACAGGTGTTCGACCGGACCCCGGCGAGGGCCACCCCGCCTCCGAGGAGGAGGGGCGCCCCGCCGACGTGCAGGACTCCAGCACCGACCACCGACAACGACGCGCCGCCCGCGGCGCCCCGGGCCGCCCCCAGCCCGCCGGGCGGCCGCGCGAGGGGTCCGGACGGTCGCGCCCGACCCGCACCCCCGACCACCGCCCCCGGGGCCGAAGGCGACCGCGCCCCGGATCCGGTCGCGACACGCTCGAACAGGTGTTTGATCACGCGGTGGGGGCTCCCTACGCTGGCCGGCACGGCGTCCCGCACGAGGGCGGTCGCCGACACCGAGCTCGGGAGGCCACGTGGCGCGGCGCAGCGGCGACGAGGAGAAGGACGGCCGGCAGCAGGGCGACGACGCGCAGGCGGGCGCGCCCGCGGCCCCCGCGGGCGAGGGAGCCGGTGCCACGGTCGTCGAGATGCCCGACGCCCCGGCGGTCGACGGCCTCACCGCGCGCCAGCGCAAGGTGCTCGAGTGCATCGGCGAGGCCGTCGAGCGGCGCGGCTACCCGCCGAGCATGCGGGAGATCGGCGAGGCCGTCGGCCTGACGAGCCCGTCGAGCGTCGCCCACCAGCTGGCGGCGCTGGAGCGCAAGGGCTTCCTGCGCCGCGACCCCCGGCGGCCCCGGGCCATCGAGGTCGTGGTGCCGGGCTCCTCGCGCGGTGGCGCAGCAGCGGGAGAGCCCCTGCTGCGCGCCGTCCCCGACGAGGCGGCCGACGCCGGCGCGCCCGACGAGACCGGGTCGGGCGACGCGCGTCCCGCGGCCACCTACGTGCCGGTCGTGGGACGGATCGCGGCGGGCGGGCCGATCCTCGCCGAGCAGGCGGTGGAGGACGTCTTCCCGCTGCCGCGCCAGCTCGTCGGCGACGGGCAGCTCTTCCTGCTCCGGGTCGCCGGCGACTCGATGGTCGAGGCCGCCATCTGCGACGGGGACTGGGTCGTCGTCCGCCAGCAGCCCGTCGCCGAGAACGGCGAGGTCGTGGCCGCGATGATCGACGGCGAGGCCACCGTCAAGGTGTTCCAGCGGCGCGACGGCCACGTGCGGCTGCTGCCGCGCAACGCCGCCTACGAGCCGATCCCCGGCGACGAGGCCGTCGTCCTCGGGCGGGTCGTGGCGGTGCTGCGCAGCGTCTGAGCCCTCGACGAGGACCCGTTCCCCCGTCCTCGCCCTAGGACCCGGGCCGGCGTCCTCGCGCCGGGGTGCTCGGGCCGACGGCCGGCTAGGCCGCCGTCGGCCCGAGCGCCTCGGCGGCCACCCGCAGGTCGGCGACGAGGCCGGCGCGGGCCTCCTCGCGCTGGTCGTCCGGGGTCCGCAGGACGGCGGACGGGTGGATCGTCGCCACGAAGCGCTTGGGGCCCCGACTCGTCTCCCGTTCGAGCACCCGGCCGCGCTCCTTCGTCACGCGGAAGGAGGGGCCGAGCAGGGCCCGGCCCGCCGTCGCGCCGAGGACCACGACGACGTCCGGGTCGACGGCGGCCAGCTCGGCCGCCAGCCAGGGCCGGCAGGCGGTGACGTGGCCCGCGTCCGGCGTGGCGTGGACGCGGCGGTTGCCCGGTGCGCTCTGCGTGAAGCGGAAGTGCTTGACGGCATTGGTGACGTACACGTCCTCGCGGGCGATGCCCGCCTCCTCGACCGCCGCCTGGAGCAGCCGCCCCGCCGGGCCGACGAAGGGCACGCCGCGGCGGTCCTCCTGGTCACCGGGCTGCTCGCCGACGAGGGCCAGCCGGCCCGAGGGGGCCCCGGCGGAGAAGACGACCTGCGTCGCGGGCTCCCAGAGCTCGCAGCCACGGCAGTCGCGCGCCGCGGCGCGCAGGTCCTCGACGTCGCGGAGGGCGGGGTCCTGCGGCACCCACTCGGCGGCTCCGGGACGGTCGGGACGGGCAGCGGCGGCCATGCCCGCACGCTAGGTGGGCTCGCCGCGGCGCGCCCCGCGGAGCCGCGGCGCCCCGTCCGTGCTCAGCCCTCCGCGGCCCGCGCCGCGGCGTCGAGCCGGCGCAGCGCCCCGAGGACGACCTCGCGGTCGCTCGTGACCCACAGCGGCGGCAGGCTCGCGCGCAGGAAGCCGGCGTACCGGGCGGTCGCGAGCCGCGGGTCGAGGACGGCGACGACCCCGCGGTCGGCGGTCGAGCGCACGAGCCGTCCGGCTCCCTGCGCCAGGCGCAGGGCCGCGTGCTGGGCCGACACCGCGAGGAAGCCGTTGCCCCCGGCGCGCGCGACGGCCTCGGCGCGCGCGGAGAGCAGGGGGTCGTCGGGCCGGGGGAAGGGGATCCGGTCGATCGTCACGAGCTGGCACGAGGGGCCGGGGACGTCGACGCCCTGCCACAGGGAGAGGGTGCCGACGAGGACGCTGCTGGGGTCGGCCGCGAACTCGCGGACGAGGGTCGGCGTCACGTCGTCCCCCTGGCACAGGACCGGGACGTCGAGGCGCTCGCGCAGCACCTCGGCGGCGGCCTCGGCGGCCCGCCGGGAGGAGAAGAGCCCGAGCGTGCGCCCCCCGGCCGCGCGGGCGAGCTCGACCACCTCGTCGACGACCGGCGTCCCGGCGCCCTCGCGCCCCGGCACGGGGAGGTGGCGCGCCAGGTAGAGGATCCCCTGGCGGGGGTAGTCGAAGGGGCTGCCGACGTCGAGCCCGTCCCAGCTCGGGCCCGGACCGGCGTCCTCCCCCGCGGCGGGAGGGCGGGCGAGGCCGACCGACTGCGCGGCGCCGGTGAAGGTGCCGCCCGTGGTGAGGGTGGCGGAGGTGAGCACGACGGTCCGCTCGGCGAACAGCGCCTCGCGGAGCAGCCCGGCCACCTGCAGCGGCGCGACGTGCAGCATGCGCCGGGCCGCGGACGGCGTCGAGGACAGGTCTGAGACCGACAGCCACAGGACGTCGTGCCCCGTGCCGTCGCGGGGCGCCGAGGTCATCCGCTCCGCCACCTCGTGGACCTCGCCGACCGCCGCTTTCGCGACCGCCAGCGCACCGGCCAGCGCCTCGGTGGGCCGCTCCCCCGGCGGCGGCCTGAGCTGGCCGACGAGCTCGCGGGCGGCGTCGCGGACGCCGGCCACGGCGAGGTGGACGAGCTCCGGCAGGCCCCGGGCGAAGCGGCCCTCGGGGACGTCGGCCAGCGCCACGCCGAGGTCCTCCGCCGTGGCGTCCAGGCGGGCGGTCTCCGAGCCCGCCTGCCGCGCCCGGGTCGCGGCCGCGGCCACCGAGGCCGCCGTCAGCTGCGCCGAGACGACGGAGGTGACCCGGTCGGCCAGCTCGTGCGCCTCGTCGACGACGAGGACCTCGTGCTCGGGGAGGATGGACCGCCCCTCGAAGGCGTCGATGGCGAGGAGCGCGTGGTTGGTGACGACGACGTCGACCTCGCGGGCGCGCTCGCGCGCCCGCTCGCTGAAGCACTCCTGCGCCTGCGGGCACCGGCTCGCGCCGAGGCACTCGCGCGCGGTGACGGCGAGCTGGCGCCAGGCGGTCTCGCTGACGCCGGGCACGAGGTCGTCGCGGTCGCCGGTCTCCGTCGTCCGGGCCCACTCGCGCAGCCGCACCACCTCGCGGCCCAGGCGGCTCGAGGCCCCTCCGGTCACCGACCGGCCGGGCAGCGGCGCCGGCGCCTCGAAGAGCCCGTCGTCCTCGGGGAAGCCGCCGTCGAGCTTGTGGACGCAGAGGTGGTTGGCCCGGCCCTTGACGACCTGCCACGTGAGGCGGCGACCGAGCAGGGGCTCGAGGGCGTCGGCCAGCCGCGGCAGGTCGCGGGCCGCCACCTGGTTCTGCAGCGCCAGCGTCGCGGTCGAGACGACGACCGGCCGGCGGGACTCGACGGCCCGCCGCGCCAGGGGCACGAGGTAGGCCAGCGACTTGCCGGTGCCCGTGCCCGCCTGCACGAGCAGGTGCTCGCGGGTGCGCACCGCCGCGTCGACGGCCCGCGCCATGACGTGCTGACCCTCGCGCCGGGTGCCGCCGAGCGCCGCGACGGCCGAGGACAGGAGCGCGTCGACGTCCGCGGGAGCGCCGTCGGCCTTCCCCGGGGCGACGTCCACCCCGGGCTCGACGTCGGGGTCGGCGGCTGCGGAGGTCACCGGCCGAGGGTAGGTCGCCCCGGGCGCGGCGTCGGGACGCCTCCACAGGCGCGGCGGAGGGCCACCGCGGACGGCGACGGCCCGCCCCCCGCGCAGGAGGACGGGCCGCCGGGCGGTCGGGACGGCGTCAGACCGCGACGCCGTGGAGCTCGGCGGCGAGGTGCTCGCCGACGCGGGCGCGCAGCCGCGTGCCCTCACCGGTGTGCTCCTCCTCGAGGACCTCGCCGGCCCGGTGCACGCGGGAGACGAGGTCGCCCCGCGTGTACGGCACGACGACGTCGACGTCGACCTCCGGGTGCGGGAGCCGCTCGGCGACGACGTCGAGCAGGTGCTCGAGCCCCTCCCCGGTGCGCGCCGACACGACGACGGCCCCCGGCAGGCGCGAGCGCAGCCGGGCCACCGCCTCGGGGCTCGCGGCGTCGCACTTGTTGAGGACGACGAGCTCCGGCACGTCGAGCGCCCCGACGTCGGCCAGCACCGAGCGCACCGCGGTGACCTGGCCCTCGGGGTCGACGTCCGAGGCGTCGACGACGTGGAGGACGAGGTCGGCCCCGCCGACCTCCTCCAGCGTCGAGCGAAACGCCTCGACGAGCTGGGTCGGCAGGTGGCGCACGAAGCCCACGGTGTCGGCGAGCACGTAGTCGCGGCCGTCCGGGGTGCGGGCCCGGCGCACGGCCGGGTCGAGGGTCGCGAAGAGCGCGTCCTCGACGAGGACCCCGGCGCCCGTGAGCCGGTTCAGGAGGCTCGACTTGCCGGCGTTGGTGTAGCCGGCGATCGCCACGGACGGCACGCCCCCGGCCAGGCGCCGCGACCGCTTGGTCTCGCGGGCGGGCGCCATCTCGCGGATCTGCCGGCGCAGGCGCGCCATCCGCGTGCGGATGCGGCGACGGTCCAGCTCGATCTTCGTCTCACCCGGTCCGCGGGACCCGATCCCGGCGCCCGCGGCCACGCGGCCACCGGCCTGGCGGGACATCGACTCGCCCCAGCCGCGCAGGCGCGGGAGCAGGTACTCGAGCTGGGCCAGCTCGACCTGCGCCTTGCCCTCCTTGGACTTCGCGTGCTGGGCGAAGATGTCGAGGATCAGCGCCGTCCGGTCGATGACCTTGACGCCGACGATGTCCTCGAGCCCGCGGCGCTGCGACGGCGACAGCTCGCCGTCGCAGATGACCGTGTCGGCGCCCGTCGCCGCGACGATCCCCTTGAGCTCCCCGGCCTTGCCGGAGCCGAGGAAGGTCGCCGGGTCGGGCGTGGGACGCCGCTGGAGGACGCCGTCGAGGACGGCCGACCCGGCGGTCTCGGCGAGGGCGGCCAGCTCGCGCAGCGACGCCTCCGCCTCCTCGACGCTCGCCGCGGTCCACAGGCCCGCGAGGACGACGCGCTCGAGCCGCAGCTGGCGGTACTCGACCTCGGTGACGTCCTGCAGCTCGGAGGAGTGGCTGCCGAGGCCGCCGACGCGGCGCAGCGCCTGGCGCTCGGCGAGGTCGAGCTGGTCGCCGTCGAAGGACGTGCCCGCGGGCGACGGCGACGCGCCGTGGCGGGCGAGGATGCGGCTGACGGCGTCCGCGCGCGCGGGGCCCGCGCCGTCGGGCGCCCCGGTCGAGGCGACCCCGTCGTCGACGGCGTCGCTGCGGTCGTCGTGCGGGGCGGGCTCGGTCGGGCGTCGGGTGGGAGCGGTCGACGTGGTGGGCGTCATGGTCTCCTGCGGTGGAGGTCGGGCGGCCCGCTGGTCGCGGGCCGGGTGCGGCGGTGCCACTGTGGCAGTCAACGAGCGCGGTGACGAGGGGATTCCGGGGCGTCGGGCGACGCGGTCGCGCGGGTAGCGTCACGGGCCGTGAGCAGCACCCCGTCCGGCCCCCCGCCCGCCTCCGACCCCTCCCCCGCCCAGCACTACTTCACGGGTCGGCTGGCCGGCCGGCCGGCCGGCGACGACGAGCGCGAGGTCCTCGAGGTGCGCCTGCGCGGGCGCGACCTCGAGGTCGAGACGGCACCGGGCGTCTTCAGCGCCGGGCGGCTCGACCTCGGCACGCGGGTCCTGCTGCGCGAGGCGCCGACGCCCCCGGACGGCGGGCACCTGCTGGACCTCGGCTGCGGCTGGGGGCCGCTCGCCCTGGCGATGGCCGCCGAGGCGCCGGGCGCCGTCGTGTGGGCCGTCGACGTCAGCGAGCGGGCGCTCGACCTCGTGCGCCGGAACGCCGACCGGCTGGGCCTGCCCGGCGTCCGCGCCGTGCTCCCCTCCGAGGTGCCGGACGACGTCGTCCTCGCCGGCCTGTGGTCCAACCCGCCGATCCGGGTCGGCAAGGACGCCCTGCACGCGCTGCTCCTGCGGTGGCTCCCCCGTCTGGCGCCGGGGGCCGACGCCCACCTCGTCGTCCAGCGCAACCTCGGCGCGGACTCGCTGCAGGCCTGGCTCGGCGGCGCCCTGCCGGCGCCCCTCGAGGCGACCCGCGCCGGCAGCGCCAAGGGCTACCGCGTCCTGCGGGTCCGGCGGCCGGCGGACGGGGCGGCCGGGACGCACGCGACCTCCTGAGCGCAGCGGAGGCCTCAGCGCCGCACGGGACGACGACGACGTCGCGACATCTCCAGCGAGTGGATGAGCGCCTCGCGGCGGGCCGCCCGGTCCGCGCCCTCGCGGGGCTCCGGCACCTCGGCCGTCACGCGGCGGACGAGCTGGCGGCGCGCCGCCTGCGTCGTGGGCCCCGGGGCGACGACCCGGCCGGCCGCGCGGGCCAGGCCCGCCGCTGCGCCGGCGAGCACGACGCCGCTCCCCCGCTCCGTCACGTCGACCACGTCCCTCCGGTCCGCCGTCGGCCCCCCCGACGGCTCCGGCGCCTCGCGCCGTCCGTAGTGCATCACCCGAGAGTCACCTGTGGTCGCAGGACGTCATCACGATCCGGTCACCCGTCGTCACGATCCGATCACCGCCGTGGGGGTCTGGCGTCGTCCTCGACGGCGGGCCGGGCGGCCCGGGGAGACGGCCTCGAGGAGGAGGACCTCAGGCGAGGACGCCGTCGGCGACGAGGACGGCCGGGCCGGCGAGCTCGACGCGCCCGCCCTCCAGCGCCCGCACGCGCAGCCGCCCCCCGGGCACGGCCACCCGCCAGACGTCCGGGGAGTCCGCGCCGGCCCACAGGCGGACGGCGAGGGCGGCGGCGCAGGCGCCCGTGCCGCACGAGCGCGTCTCCCCCACGCCCCGCTCGCTGACCCGCATGAGCAGGGCGCCGACCCCGGGGGCGGGGGCGTCGAGCGGCACGACGAGCTCGACGTTGGCGCCGTCGGCCGGCGCGGGCTCGACGACCGGCGCCGCGAGCAGGTCGGCGGCCTCGAGCTCCTCGCGGCCGGTGAGCGCCACGACGACGTGCGGGTTGCCGAGGTCGAGCGACAGGCCGGGGCGCGGGACGCCGTCCAGGCCCCGCACGCCGACGGTGACGTCGAAGCCTTCGGCGACCGCGGCGTCCCCGCCCGGCACCGTCCACGGGCCCATGTCGACGGCGAACCACCCCGGACGGCCCTCGTCGTCCTCGGCGGCGGTGACGCGCTTGACGCCCGAGCGGGTGCCGACGGCGAGGGCCCGGCCGTCGGCCAGCTCGGCCGGGTCGACGAGCCGCTCGCGCAGGAGGTGGGCGACGAGGACGCGCACGCCGTTGCCGCACATCTGCGCGGCGCTGCCGTCGGCGTTGCGGTAGTCCATGAACCAGGTGGCGCCCGGGTCCTCGGCGAGCGCGGCGGCCCCCTCGGGGAGCGCGTCGCTGCGCACGGCGCGGATGACGCCGTCGGCGCCGACGCCGGCGCGGCGGTCGCAGAGCAGCCGGACGGCCGCGTCGTCGAGGGCCAGGCGCCCGTCCGGGTCCGTGAGCAGGACGAAGTCGTTCTCCGTGCCGTGGCCGGTGGTGAAGCGCAGGCCGCTCAGGGACGTCGGCGCGTCGGGCTCGGTGGTCACGGGCTCGGTGGTCACGCGCCGAGGCTACGCACCGGGGGGCGGCGCGGCCCCTGCGTCGACGGGTGCGTCGGCCGGCGCGTCCACCGGCGGCAGGGCCGCCTCGACCTCCCGGAGGGCGCGTCGCAGGAGGTCGTCGGCGTCGTCGTCGACGTCCAGCCACCGCACGCGCGGGTCGCGGCGGAACCAGCTCTCCTGGCGCCGGGCGAAGCGCCGCGTGGCCGCCGTCGTCGCGGCGAGGGCCTCCTCGAGCGTGCAGCGGCCGTCGAGGTGGTCGAGGACCTGGGCGTACCCGAGCGCCCGCGGGGCCGTGCGGCCCTCCCGCAGCCCGCCGTCCACGAGCCGTCGGACCTCCTCGACGAGGCCGGCGTCGGCCATGGCCCGCACGCGCCGGGCCACGCGGTCGTCGAGCTCCGGGCGCGGCAGGCGCAGGCCGACCTGGACGACGGGCTCGAGCGCGGGCGGGTGCTCGTAGCGCGGCATCGTCGCGCTGAACGGCCGGCCGCTGACCTCGATGGCCTCGAGGGCGCGGACGACGCGGCGCTCGTTCGTGGGGAGGACGGCGGCCGCGGCCGCCGGGTCGAGCTCGGCCAGCCGGGCGTGCAGCGCGGGGGCGCCGAGCCGGTCCGCCTCGGCCTGCCAGCGCGCCCGCACGTCCGGGTCGGTGCCGGGGAACTCGAGCGGGTCGAGGACGGCCCGCACGTACAGGCCGCTCCCCCCCACGAGGACGGGGACGAGGCCGCGGGCGCGGACGTCGGCGACGGCGGCGCGGGCGGCCCGCTGGTAGGCCGCGACGCTCGCCTCCTCGCGCACGTCGAGGACGTCGAGCTGGTGGTGGGGGACGCCGCGGCGCTCGGCGACGGGGAGCTTCGCCGTGCCGACGTCCATGCCGCGGTAGAGCTGGGAGGCGTCGGCGTTGACGACCTCGCCGCCGAGGGCCAGGGCGAGGGCGACGCCGAGGTCGGACTTGCCCGTGGCGGTCGGACCGACGACCGCGACGAGCGGCGGCTGGTCCGCCGCGCCCGACGGGCGGACGCCCTCCGCGACCGGTCCCTCCACGGCCGCAGACCCTGCCACAGGCCGGGACGCCGCCCGCGGCGCGGAGCTGCGCCGTGGGCGTCGCGAGGTCCGGCAGCCGGGCGGCCGTGCGGGCAGCCCCGGGCGCGGTGGTTGGATCGAGCGCGATGAGCCCGCTGGAGTCCGCCCTGCTGGTCCTCGCGGGCGTCGGCGGGGGGCTCGTCGGCTCGGTCGTCGGCCTGGCCTCGCTCGTCACCTACCCCGCGCTGCTCGCCGCCGGCCTGCCGCCGGTGACGGCCAACGTGACGAACACCGTCGCCCTCGTCGCCTCGGGCGTCGGGTCCGCGGCCAGCAGCCGCCCCGAGCTCACCGGCCAGCGGGCCCGCCTCGTGCGGCTGGCGCCCGTCTTCGCCGTCGGCGGCCTCGCCGGAGCCGTGCTCCTCGTGACGACGCCCGGCGAGGTCTTCGAGCGGGTGGTGCCCTTCCTCGTCGGAGGGGCCTCGCTCCTCATGCTCGTCCAGCCGCGCCTGCGCCGGCTCCTGCGGCGGGAGGCCTCGCCGTCGGACGCGGCCGGCGACGACGTCCGGGAGTCGTGGCCCGCCCTCGTCGGCCTCTTCCTCGTCGCCGTCTACGGCGGCTACTTCGGCGCCGCCGCCGGCGTGATCATCCCGGTGCTCCTCGGCTTCGTCCTCGACACGACGATCCAGCGGCTCGTGGCCCTGAAGAACATCCTGCTCATGGTGAGCAACCTCGTCGCCGCGGCGCTCTTCCTCGCCCTCGGCGAGGTCGACCTCCTGGCCGCCCTCCCCCTCGCCGTCGGGATCCTCGTCGGCGGGTGGCTCGGGCCGATGGTCGCCCGCCGCCTCCCGCAGGGCGTGCTGCGGGCGGTCATCGGCGTCGCCGGGCTGGGTCTGGCCGTCCGGCTCTGGGTCACCGCGGGCTGAGCGGGCGCCCCCTGCGGGCCCGCGGGGTCAGCGACGCAGGCCGGGCAGGCCGAGAGCCACGGGCGCACCGGCCGGTCGGGGAGCCCCCGCGGGTGCCGGCACGCCGCACGACGCGGCCTGGCGGCGGTCCCACGCGTCGCCGGCCCGGGTGCGCCGCAGGCGGTGCACGACCGGGGCGCCCTTCGCGACCAGCTCCGGCCCGACGCCGACGGCGGGGTCGGCGACGAGGTGGTGCGGCGCGGCGTAGGTGATGCGCGTGGTCACCATGTCGCCCGGTCGCGGCGCCTCGGCGCCCTCCGGCAGCGCGACGTGCACGAGCCGGTTGTCGGGCGCCCGGCCCGAGACGCGGGACGTGGCGTCGTCCTTGCGGCCCTCGCCGACCGACACCATGACCTCGACCTCGCGGCCGACCTGGGCCTTCCCCTCGTCCCAGCTGATCTGCTCCTGCAGGGCCACGAGACGCTCGAAGCGCTCCTGGACGACGGTCTTGGGCACCTGGTCGGCCATCGTCGCCGCCGGCGTCCCCGGCCGCGGGGAGTACTGGAACGTGAACGCCTGGGCGAAGCGGGACGCGGCGACGACGTCGAGCGTGGCCTGGAAGTCCTCCTCCGTCTCCCCCGGGAAGCCGACGATGAGGTCGGTCGAGATGGCGGCGTCGGGGATGGCGGCGCGCACGCGCTCGAGGATCCCGAGGAAGCGGGTGCTGCGGTAGGAGCGGCGCATCGCCCGCAGCACCCGGTCCGAGCCCGACTGCAGCGGCATGTGCAGCTGCGGCATGACGTTCGGCGTCTCGGCCATGGCGGCGATGACGTCGTCGGTGAAGGACGCCGGGTGCGGGCTGGTGAAGCGCACGCGCTCGAGGCCGTCGACGTCGCCGCAGGCGCGCAGGAGCTTGGCGAAGGCCCCCCGGTCCCCCAGCTCGATGCCGTAGGTGTTGACGTTCTGCCCGAGCAGCGTGACCTCGACGGCGCCGTCGTCGACGAGCGCCTGCACCTCGGCGAGGACGTCGCCGGGCCGGCGGTCCTTCTCCGTGCCGCGCAGCGCCGGGACGATGCAGAAGGTGCACGTGTTCGTGCAGCCGACGCTGATGGACACCCACCCGGAGGCCGCCGAGTCGCGCTTGGTCGGCAGGGTCGACGGGAAGGTCTCGAGCGACTCGAGGATCTCCACCTCGGCCCGGCGGTTGTGCGCGGAGCGCTCGAGGAGCGCCGGCAGCGACCCGATGTTGTGGGTGCCGAAGACGACGTCGACCCACGGCGCCCTCTGGACGATCGTCGAGCGGTCCTTCTGCGCCAGGCAGCCGCCGACCGCGATCTGCATGCCGGGGCGCTGGGCCTTCACCGGCGCGAGCTGGCCGAGGTTGCCGTACAGCTTGTTGTCGGCGTTCTCGCGCACCGCGCACGTGTTGAAGACCACGACGTCGGCCGTCTCGGGCCGCTCGCCCGCGGGGAGCGGGGCGTACCCGGCCGCCTCGAGCGAGCCGGAGAGGCGCTCGGAGTCGTGGACGTTCATCTGGCAGCCGAAGGTCCGCACCGCGTAGGTGCGCACGGGAGCGGCCTGGGGGTCCGTCGCGGGGGCGTCAGCGGTGGCAGTCATGGCGGGCCCCAGGGTACGTCCGCTCGTCGTGCAGCCGGCCCGCCGCCGGACGAGCGGCGCCGTCCCCACGCCGCCGTGGTCACGATGCCGTCACGCTGACGTGGCGTCCCCACGAGCCCTCGCCGCGCGACTACTTTTCGCGGCGTGACCAGCGCACCGGACCGCGTCGAGGGGGACCGCGACCCGCTCGTGGTCCTCTCCCACGTGCAGAAGCACTTCGGCGAGCTGCACGTGCTCAAGGACGTCGACCTGGTCGTGGGCCGCGGCGAGGTGCTCGTCGTCATCGGGCCGTCGGGCTCCGGCAAGTCGACGCTGTGCCGGACCATCAACCGCCTGGAGGGCATCGACGAGGGCCGCATCACCATCGACGGCGAGGACCTCCCCGCGGAGGGCAAGGCGCTCGCCCGCCTGCGCGCCGACGTCGGCATGGTCTTCCAGTCCTTCAACCTCTTCGCGCACATGACCGTCCTGCAGAACGTCACGCTCGGCCCGACGCGGGTGCGCGGGGCGAGCAGGGCGGACGCCGAGCGCCGCGCCATGGAGCTGCTCGAGCGCGTCGGCGTCGGGCCGCAGGCGCGCAAGTACCCCGCGCAGCTCTCCGGGGGCCAGCAGCAGCGCGTGGCCATCGCCCGCGCCCTCGCCATGGACCCCAAGATCATGCTCTTCGACGAGCCGACGTCTGCCCTCGACCCGGAGATGATCAACGAGGTGCTCGACGTCATGACCGACCTGGCGAGCAGCGGCATGACCATGGTCGTGGTCACGCACGAGATGGGCTTCGCCCGCCGCGCCGCCGACCGGGTCGTCTTCATGGCGGACGGCGAGATCGTCGAGCAGGCCGACCCGGAGACCTTCTTCACCGCGCCCTCCTCGCGCCGCGCGCAGGACTTCCTCTCCAAGCTCCTCACCCACTGACGTCTGCGCCGACGCGCAGCAGCACCGTCCGCGAGGACCCCACCGGACCGGTGCCCCGAGCACCCCCACCGACGAAGGGCTCACCATGAGGATCACCCGCACGCTCGCCGCCGTGGCGGCCACCACCGTCGTCCTCGGGCTCGGCGCCTGCGGCCAGGAGGGCTCGCCCGGGGCGGCCGCGCCCGGGGGCTCGACGGACGGCACGACCGCGGAGGCTCCCGAGTACGAGGTCGCCGAGGACGTCGAGCTCCCCGACAGCCCCACGTACCAGAAGATGGTCCAGGAGGGCGGACCGACGATCGGCGTGAAGGTCGACCAGCCCGGGCTGGGGCTCCAGCCGCCGGGGGCGGACGCCCCCGAGGGCTTCGACGTCGAGATCGCGAAGCTCGTAGCCGCGGACCTGGGCTTCGCCCCCGAGGACATCACCTGGGTCGAGACGGTCTCCGCGAACCGCGAGCAGTTCCTCGAGAACGGGACCGTGGACCTCGTCGTCGCCACCTACACCATCAACGACGACCGCAAGCAGGCCGTCGACTTCGCCGGCCCCTACTACGTCGCCGGCCAGGACCTCCTCGTCGCCGCCGACGACGACACGATCAACGGTCCCGACGACCTCGCCGGGAAGACGGTGTGCTCGGTCACCGGGTCGACCCCCGCGCAGCGGATCGAGGAGGAGTTCCCGGACACCCAGCTGGTCCCGCTCGGCGGCTACGCGGAGTGCGTGGAGCAGCTGACGGGCGGCCAGGTCGACGCCGTGACGACCGACGACGCCATCCTGCGCGGGTACGCGGCGCAGCAGCCGGACCAGCTGCGGGTCGTCGGCGAGGCCTTCTCCGAGGAGCCCTACGGCATCGGCATGCCCCTCGGCGACACCGCCCTGAGGGACTTCGTCAACGACACCCTGGAGGCCGCCGCCGAGGACGGCCGCTGGGACGAGGCCTTCACCTACACCCTCGGCGACAGCGAGGGCGTCGAGCCGCCCGCCGTCGACCGCTACTGAGGACGGGCGGGGCGGCCGGTCCTGACCGGCCGCCCCGCCCCCCTCGCGCATCCCCCGCCCCTCCCCCGACGACGCGAAGGAGTCGCCGTGGACGCCGTCCTCGACAACCTCGGTCTCTTCGCCGACGGGCTCGCCGGCACCCTCACCCTCTTCGCGTGGTCGGCCGTCGGATCGACGGTGCTCGGCACGCTGCTGGCCGTCATGCGCGTCGCCCCCAGCTCCGCGGTGCGGGCCTTCGCCACCACGTACGTGCTGGGCGTCCGCAACACGCCGCTGACGGTCGTCTTCGCCTTCGTCGTCTTCGGGGGGCCGATCCTGGGGCTCGCGGTCGGCGGCGACGTCGAGCTGCAGTACCGGGTCTTCGCCGTGATCGCCCTGACCCTCTACACGTCGTGCTTCGTCTGCGAGGCCCTGCGGGGCGGCATCGCGACGGTCCCCGTCGGCCAGGCCGAGGCGGCGCGCTCGCTGGGGCTCACCTTCGGGCAGTCGCTGCGGCACGTGGTGCTGCCCCAGGCCGGACGGACGGTCGTCCCGCCGCTGGGGAGCGTCCTCATCGCGATGGCCAAGAACACGAGCATCGCGGCCGCCTTCGGCAACCGCGAGCTCATCTCGGCGATGCGCACGGGCATCGAGAACCGCGGCGACGCGGTCGTGGCCGTCCTCGTCGCCACCGCGATCGCCTACCTGCTCGTCACCCTCGGCCTCAGCCTCGTCTTCTCCCTCGTCGAGCGGAAGGTGGCCATCGCACGGTGAGCGCACCCACCAGCGTCCTGTACGACCTGCCCGGTCCCCGCGCCCTCCGCCGCAACCGGCTCATCGGCGTGCTCGGCGTCCTCGCCGTGCTGGGCGTGCTGGGCCTCCTCCTGCAGAGGATGGCCGCGGCCGGCCAGCTGACCGCCGCACGGTGGACGCCCTTCCTCTACACCGACATCCAGAACGCCCTGCTCGACGGCCTCCTGGCGACGCTGCGCGTGGCGGTCATCGGCGGCGCCCTCGCCCTGGTCCTCGGGGTCGTGCTCGCCGCCGGTCAGCTCAGCGACCACCGCGTGCTCCGCTGGCCCAGCGTCGCGGTGGTGCAGCTGCTGAGGGGGCTGCCGCTCCTGCTCCTCATCTTCGCGCTCTTCCTCGGCAGCGGCGGCGCCATCTCGGTCTTCTGGTCGCTCGTGCTCGGGCTCGTCCTCTACAACGGCTCGGTGCTCGCCGAGGTCTTCCGCGCCGGCGTGCTGGCGGTCCCCTCGGGCCAGTGGGAGGCGGCCTCGGCCCTGGGGCTGCGCAAGACCGCGACCATGCGCTTCGTGCTCGTGCCCCAGGCCGTCCGGTCCATGCTGCCGGTCATCGTCGCCCAGCTCGTCGTCCTGCTGAAGGACTCCGCGCTCGGCTTCATCGTCGGCTACGCCGAGCTGCTCCGGCAGGGACGCATCATCGGCGCCACCTACTTCAACGTCATCCCTTCGCTCATCGTCGTGGCCGCCATCTACATCGCGATCAACCTGCTCCTGGGATGGCTGGCGACCCGGCTCGAGCGCCGGAGCCGACGCGTCCCCGGCCAGCGCGCCACCGAGCGGGCCGAGGAGGACGTGGCGTCGTCCGCGACCGGCGGCTGACGGCCACAGGTCGCCCGACAGCGAGGTGCCGACGGCCGCGACGACCTCAAGGGCCGACGAGCGCCTGCACCTCACCCACGGCGACGTCGACGATGGTGCTCTCGGTCCCCGAGCCGTCGAGCGCGCCGCTGCCGCCCTCGCTGTCCTCGTAGGCGGCGGACCAGGTCGTCGACACCGTCAGGGACCACGGGCCCGAGGCCGCCGACGAGCGCTCGAAGACGACGGCGCAGTCGGTGGCGGCCGCACCCGGGCTCCATGGGGTCCCCCCGCTGGCGCAGGAGCCCTCCTGGCGCCCGCCCGGCGAGGACAGGCCCATCCCCGTCGGCGTGGCGGTGACCTCGGTCCAGTTGCCGCCGGCCGAGGCGCGCACCCCCACCTCGGTGAAGGTCTGCTCGTCCACCCAGACCCACGTCGGCAGGTGCACCAGGCTCGTACCCCCGGGGTTGAGGTCGACGTCGGGAGCCGGTGCGCTGAGGTGCTGGTAGGCGACCTGCCGGAGCTGCTCGACCGTCGGCGGCGGCGGCGGGGGCGGGGGCGTCCCCGCCTCGACGAAGGTGATGCGGTGGGTCGCGAAGAAGGCCTGGCTCGTCTCGCTGTCGGCTCCGAGGCAGGTGGGCACCCAGTAGGCGCCCTCCTTGGTCAGGTTCTCCTCGTGGCCGATGGGGAGGTGCGGCCACTCGGCGTCGTACCCGGCCCCCTCCCAGTCCATGACCTCGTCGCCGTGCCCGAAGGACGGCTCCTGGTCGGCGACGTCGTTGCCGCGGACCATGCGGCACGGAGGCGGGGGCCCGGCCACGGAGGCGGGGCGCGAAGAGGTCCCGCCCCCGCCACCTCCGCGGTACTCCAGCGTGATCGTGGCGCCGGCACCGGCGGTCCAGCCGTCCGCGTCGCTGTGGGCGCACGTCGTCAGGCAGCCCCCGTCGGAGGGGCCGCCGGCCGCGACGGCGGCGGCGTGTCCGGGCAGGAGCAGGGCGACGGCTGCGGTCCCGGCGACGGCAGCGGCGCGGGCGCCCAGGACGCCTGGTGACGAGGTCCTCAGCACGGCTCTCCCTCCACGACGAAGTCGGCGACCGACCAGCTCCTGCCGGACGGCACCAGCGCGGCCGAGGCCGTCACCCGGTCGGGCTCGTCGCTGTCCAGCACCGTGCCGTCGTCGGCGACGGACTCGAGGTCGGACTGGTCGAGGCAGGCGGACACCTCGGCCCCCACGGGCACCTGCACGCGGACGACCGGGTCCACGAGGACGAGGTCGCCCTCGATGCGGCTGCCCCGCTCTGCGAGGACGCCGGCGGCGCGCGCGAGGGCGGCGTCACCGTCGGGCGTGGCGTGGGCGCTGTCCTGCAGCTCCGGGCGGTCGGGCTGCGCGACCACCGCCGACCAGTCCCCGAGGAAGGCGGCGAAGCCGGCGACGACGGCCGCCTCGTCCGCGGCCAGGTCCGTTGACCGGACCTCGACGGGGGGCGCCCCGCCGTCCCCGGCGGCGGGGCCTCCCTGCGCCGCGCCGGGCGCCGACGTGGCCCCGGCTCCGTCCGTGGGCCCCGGCGAGGACGGCTGCGACGAGGGCGAGGAGTCCGATGAGGGCGCCGGCCCGGAGGGGACGACCACGGCAGGCGCGGTCTCCTGCCCCGAGCACGCCGGCAGCAGCAGGACGGTCATCAGCGGGACGACCGCCCACCCCCGAGCTCGCACCTGCTCACCGTAGGCGCCCACCCGGCTCCTCAGGCTCTTCGGGCGCGGACGGGCGACGCGACCAGGCGGACGGGTGACGCCCGAGCGCCGAGGTCACTCCACCGGCTCGGCGTCCAGCGCCTCACGGACCACCGCGAACGCCAGGCCGCCTCCGTACCCCTTGCGCGCGAGCACGCCGAGCAGGCGCCGCTCGCGGACGGCGCGGTCGAGGCCCCGGGTGGCGCGGAGACGGCGGGCGACGAGGTGCTCCGCGGCGGCGCGCTCGTCCTCGTCGGTGACCTCCTCGAGCGCCGCACGGGCGACCTCGTCGTCGACGCCCTTGCTGCGCAGCTCGTGCTGCAGGCCGCGGCGGGCGAGCCCGCGCGTGGCCTGCCGCGAGCGGACGAGCATCCCCGCGTACGCCTCGTCGTCGACGAGGCCCACCTCGGTGAGGCGGTCGAGCACCTGGGCGGCGACCTCCCGCTCGACGCCCTTGGTCGCCAGCTTCCGCTCGAGCTCGGCGCGGCTGCGCGGCGCCATGGTCAGCTGACGCAGGGCGATGGCCCGGGCCCCCGCGACCGGGTCCGCCTCGGGCTCCGCGGCCGCAGGGCCGGACGGCGCCGCACCCGACCGGCCGGGGTCGTCGTCGCCGCCTGCGGGGCGTCCGGCGGTCCGGCGGCGACCGCCACCACCCGCCCGCCGACGCCGGCCGGGCCGCGCCCGGCCGGCGTCCTCGTCGGTACCCGGGAGGGTGCGCTCGTCGCTCAGAACGCGACCTCGGCCTCCGCGGGCTCGGCCGGGGCGTCCACGCGGGGCCCGATGCCGAGCTTCTCCTTGATCTTCTTCTCCAGCTCGTCGGCGAGGTCGGGGTTGTCGCGCATGAAGGCGCGCGCGTTCTCCTTGCCCTGCCCGAGCTGGTCGCCGTCGTAGGTGTACCAGGCGCCCGACTTGCGGACGAAGCCCTGCTCGACCCCCATGTCGATGAGGCCGCCCTCCCGGGAGATGCCGTGCCCGTAGAGGATGTCGAACTCGGCCTGCTTGAACGGCGGGCTGACCTTGTTCTTGACGACCTTGACCCGGGTGCGGTTGCCGACGGGCTCGGTGCCGTCCTTGAGCGTCTCGATGCGGCGGACGTCGAGGCGCACGGACGCGTAGAACTTCAGCGCCTTGCCGCCCGTCGTCGTCTCGGGCGAGCCGAACATCACGCCGATCTTCTCGCGCAGCTGGTTGATGAAGATCGCCGTGGTGCCCGAGCTGTTGAGAGCACCGGTGATCTTGCGCAGGGCCTGCGACATGAGGCGGGCCTGGAGGCCGACGTGGCTGTCGCCCATCTCGCCCTCGATCTCCGCGCGGGGCACGAGAGCCGCCACCGAGTCGATGACGATGATGTCGAGCGCGCCGGAGCGGATGAGCATGTCGGCGATCTCGAGCGCCTGCTCACCGGTGTCGGGCTGGCTGACGAGCAGCGCGTCGGTGTCGACGCCCAGCTTGGCGGCGTAGTCGGGGTCGAGCGCGTGCTCGGCGTCGATGAAGGCGGCGATGCCGCCCGCCCGCTGGGCGTTGGCCACGGCGTGCAGGGCGACGGTCGTCTTGCCGCTGGACTCCGGGCCGTAGACCTCGACGACGCGGCCGCGGGGCAGCCCGCCGATGCCGAGGGCGATGTCGAGCGAGATGGACCCCGTGGGGATCACCTCGATGGGCGCGCGCACCTCGTCGCCGAGGCGCATCACCGAGCCCTTGCCGAACTGGCGGTCGATCTGCGCGAGCGCCGTCTCGAGCGCCTTGCCGCGGTCTGCCGTCACGGGCATCTGTTCACCTCAGGGTCTGCGCCGGCCGGCCGGCCGGGGTGGCTTCTCATCCGTCGGGGCGACGCTAGGAGCCCCCACCGACAGCGGGGCCCCCGCGCCCGGGAGCTGTGGACGGACGACCTGCGGGGCCGCCCTGTGCGCATCCAGAGTAGGCGAACACCCGTTCGAGGCGGGGCGACACGCCCGGCGCGTCGGCCCCCACCTCGTGCGGCCGTCCTGACCGGCGCGGTCGCCCGGTGCCGACCGCCGTCAGCGCCGCCGCGCCGGCTCGTCGCGCCCGAGCCGGCGCTCGGGCGGCACGTCCATGGCCTCGCACACCGCGGCCCACACCTCGCGCGGCGGTGTGCCGGCCTCGAGGGCCTGGTCCGGCGTCCGGCCGTCCAGCGCCCCGATGACCTGGGTGGCGGCCACCGACCGCGCGTAGGCGGCGCCGAGCTCGTCGTCCATCAGCCGCCAGAACTCGCTCAACCGCACCCGACCAGGGTGCCACCCGGGGCGCGTGCGGCCCAGCGCGCCCGACGCGGCTCGAGCGCGCCAGGAGGCGGGACGGCGCCCCGCTCCGCGGCTGTCGGACCCCCGGGGCAGGATCGTCGCCGTGGCGAGGACCAGCGGGGCGACGACGAGCGCGGC
>NZ_JABEMA010000269.1 GCF_013004605.1 Pseudokineococcus marinus | reverse complement strand
GGCCTGCGCGGCGCCGCTGTCGTCGAGGCCGACACCGGGCGTCCGCCCCGCGAGCACGCCCGAGGCGTTGGCCGCGGTGCGCCCGTGTCGGACCAGCAGGAGGGTCGGCACGGGCGCCACCATAGGCGCCGTCCTCGGCCGCGCCCCGCGCCGGCGGGGGCCGACCGACCCGCGCCCCTCGCGCGCGCCGAGCCCCGGCCGGGGCCACGACCCCTCCGGAGGAACCCGTGAGCGCCATCGTCCGCACCTGCGACGGCACCCGCCTGCACGACGTCGACGTCCCGGCGCACGCCGGCGCGTCGTCCGACCCGTCGCCGACGGCGCGGGTCCCCGGCGCCGCGGAGACCGCCGACGCCCTGGCCCGGGCCCGCGCCGAGGGGGCCGGCTTCGTGTGGGTCCACCACACCGACCCCGGCGAGGGCGACCTGTCCGGCTACGCGGAGGTCCTCGACCTGCACCCCCTCGCGGTCGAGGACCTCGAGACCGGGCGCCAGCGCCCCAAGCTCGAGCGCTACCCGGCCGACGAGGGCGGCTCCGTCCTGCTCAGCGCGCGCCCCGTCCGCTACGACGACAGCCGCTCGGCGGTGGAGACCGGCGAGGTGCTCGTCGTCCTCGGCGACCGGTGGGTGCTCACCGTCTCGCGCGAGGACGAGGGCGTCGTCGAGCGCGCCCGCGGGCGCCTCGACGAGGACTTCCTCGCGCTCGGCCCCGCCGCCGTCCTCCACGGGGTGCTGGACGTCGTCGTCGACGCCTACGTCGCCATCGCCTCCGAGCTCGAGGTCGACGTCAGCGACCTGGAGCAGGAGGTCTTCAGCCCCGACGACCGCGGCGCCGGGACGACGGCGCGCGTGTACCAGCTCAAGCGCGAGGTGCTCGAGATGGTCCGGGCCGCCCGCCCCCTCGTCGAGCCCGTGCGGCGGCTGTGGCAGCAGGACCTCGACCTCGTGCCCGAGGAGGCCCGCGTCTTCCTGCGCGACGTGGCCGACCACGCCCAGCAGGCCGCCGAGTCGGTCGAGGCGACCGACCGCCAGCTCGGCGACGTCCACAGCGCCCACCTCGCCGAGGTGGGCCTGCAGCAGAACGACGACGCCCGCCGCATCTCCGCGTGGGCGGCCCTCGCCGTCGTGCCCACCGTCATCGCCGGGATCTACGGCATGAACTTCCAGTACATGCCCGAGCTGGCGTGGCGCTACGGCTACCCGGCGGCGCTCCTGCTCATGGTCACCGTCTGCCTCGTGCTGCACCGCGCCTTCCGGCGCTCGGGGTGGCTGTAGGCCCGTCCGGCGCCGGAGCCGGTGCTGGGCGGACCGTCAGGGCTGCACGGCGGGCGCCACCACCGGCGCGGCGTCGACGACGCCGGTGAGCAGCAGCAGGGCCAGCACGGCCGCCAGCGCGAGCCGGTAGACCACGAACCCGCGGAAGGTGTGGGTGCTGATGAAGCGCAGCAGCCACGCGATGACGGCGAGCCCGACGCCGAAGGAGATCGCCGTCGCCAGCACGGTGGGACCCCACGCGACCGAGGCGGCCCCGCCCTCCCCCAGCTCCGAGACGAGCTGGAAGCCTCCCGAGGCGACCACGGCCGGGATCGCGAGGAGGAAGGCGTAACGGGCCGCGGCCTCGCGGCGGTACCCGAGGAGGAGGCCGGCGGTGATGGTGCCGCCGGAGCGGGACACCCCCGGGACGAGCGCCAGCGCCTGGGCGAACCCGTAGAGCAGGCCGTCGCGGACCGAGAGGTCGGACAGGTCCTTGCGGGTCGTCGCCCGCGCGTCGGCGACGCCGAGGAGCACGCCGAAGACGGCGAGCATGACGGCGGTGATCCACAGGTTGCGCAGCTGGGTCTCGATCTGGTCCTGGAAGACGAGCCCGAGGACCCCGATGGGGATGGACCCGAGGATGACGAGCCAGCCCATCCGCGCGTCCGGGTCGCTGCGCGGCACGCGACCCACGAGCGAGAGCGCCCACCGCCGGACGATCCGGACGATGTCGCGCCAGAAGTAGACGACGACGGCGGCCTCGGTGCCCAGCTGGATGATGGCGGTGAAGGCGGCCCCGGGGTCGCGGCCGTCGAAGAGCAGCTGGCCGACGATGCTCACGTGCGCGCTGGAGGAGATCGGCAGGAACTCCGTGAGCCCCTGCACGAGACCGAGGACCAGCGCCTCGACCCAGCCCATCAGGAGCCCGCCCCGCTGGCGTCGAGCGCCTCGGCGACCGTGCGGAGCACGGCGACCCGCTCGGCCTCGTCACGCCCGTCGGGCAGGACGGAGAGCGTCGTCACCCCCGCCTCGGCGTAGGCGGCCAGGCGGTCGCGGACGGCGGCGGGAGGCCCGACGAGGCTGGTGGCCTCGAGGAGGCCCCGCGGGACCGCCGCGGCGGCCTCCCGGTGCCGGCGGTCGAGGTACAGGTCCTGCACGAGGGCGGCCTCCCGCTCGTAGCCCAGCCGCACGGCCAGGGCGTTGTAGAAGTTCTGCTCGCGGCTGCCCATGCCGCCGACGTAGAGGGCGAGCCGGGCCCGCAGGGCCCCCAGGCGCCCCGCCTCGTCGTCCTCGGCGACCGAGGCCCCGTCCGAGGGCGCGGCGGCGACGGACGCGACGACGTCGAGGGGGGCGTCGGGGCGCGCCGAGCGGCGCCGTCCCGCCCCGAGGTGCGCCAGCGCGTCCGGCAGGTGCTCGGGCGTCACGAGGATGCCGAGCCAGCCGTCGGCGAGCTCCCCGGCGAGCTCGAGGTTCCTCGGGCCCACGGCCGCCAGGTACACGGGCACGTCGGCGCGCAGCGGCCGCACGGACAGCCGCAGCGCGCGGCCGGGCCCGTCGGGCAGGGGCAGCTGCAGGTGCCGGCCGTCGTAGCGCACCTCCTCGCGGCGCAGCGCCATCCGGACGACCTCGACGTGCTCGCGCGTGCGCCGCAGCGGCGCGTCGAAGCGCACCCCGTGCCAGCCCTCCGAGACCTGCGGGCCGGAGACCCCCAGCCCCAGGTGGAAGCGGCCGCCGGAGAGGGCGTCGAGCGAGGCGGCCGTCATCGCCGTCATGGCGGCGCTGCGGGCGGGGATCTGCAGGACGGCGCTGCCGACGCCGATGCGCGTCGTGCGCGCGGCGACGCAGGACAGCACCGTGACGGCGTCGGTGCCGTAGGCCTCCGCCGCCCACGCGACCGCGTACCCCAGGCGCTCGGCCTCCTCGGCGAGGCGGACGCGGGCCCACGGGTCCTCGCCCGCACCACCGGGCCCCGCGGCCGAGACCTGCGGACCCTGACCGAGGTCGACGCCCAGACGCACGGCGCCGACAGTAGCGACGCCGGGGCCCACGACCCGCCACCGGCGGACGGGTCGGTGCGGCGCCCGCCGGGCGCGCCGGGGCCCGCCCCGTCCGCGGCTAGGGTCGAGCGCCATGGAGACCCGGCGCGTCGGACGGTCGGGCCTGCGCGTCTCACGGCTCGGGCTCGGCACCCTGACGTGGGGGCGCGACACCGATGAGCACGAGGCCTCCGAGCAGCTGCGCGACTTCGCGGACGCCGGCGGCACCCTCGTCAGCACCGCGGCCTCCGGCTCCGGCGAGGCGGAGGAGCTCCTCGGCGCGCTGCTCGACGACGTCGTCCCGCGCCGGGACCTCGTGCTGGCCCTGCGCGTCGGCTCCCGCGGGCTCGGCGCCGCGCGCCGCACCGACGGCTCGCGGCGCAGCCTCCTCGCCGACCTCGACGACTCCCTGGCGCGCCTGCGGACCGACCACGTCGACCTCCTGCTGCTCGGCGGCACCGACCGGGGCACCGACCGGGGCGGCGACGTCGGCGACGACGGGCCCGGGGACGGCGGAGCGCCCGTCGAGGAGTCCCTCGCCGCCCTGGCGGAGGCCCAGCGCTCCGGCCGCGCGCGCTACACGGGCCTCGCCGAGCACGGCGCCTGGCAGACCGCCCGCGCCGCCGCCCTGGCGCAGGCCGGCGGGGCGCCGCTCGTCGCCGTCGAGGTGGAGCACTCGCTGGTCTCCCGCTGGGCCGACGTCGACCTGCGCGACGCCGCCGCGGCGAGCGGGGTGGGCCTGCTCGCGCGCAGCCCCCTCGGCGGCGGCGTGCTGACGGGCAAGTACCGCCACGCGCTGCCCGCGGACTCCCGGGCGGCCTCGCCGCACCTCGTGCACGTCGTCGAGCCGCACCTCGACCCCTCGGCGCGCGGGGTCGTGGAGGCCGTGCGCACCGCCGCCGACGGGCTCGAGCGCTCCCCGCTCGAGGTCGCCCTCGCGTGGGCGGCCGACCGCCCCGGCGTCGCCAGCGCCGTCACGGGAGATCG
>NZ_JABEMA010000268.1 GCF_013004605.1 Pseudokineococcus marinus | reverse complement strand
CACGGCCGGTCCCGCCACGAGGCTCGCCCCGGCCGCGCCCACGGCGCCGAGGGCGGCCACCGGGTCCTCCGCGACGACGAGCTCGAGGGAGGCCGTGGCGAGCGAGCCGCTGACGTCGGCGCCGCGGGCGACGACCTGCGCGGGCGGCAGGGACGCCCACCCCAGCACCGCGGCGGTGTCGCCGCTGCCCTCGGCGTAGGCCGCGAGGTCGTCGGCGTGCCGGCGGACGCCCTCGGCGTAGCCGTCCTCCACGAGCGTCCGCCGCAGGACCGTCGGCACCGGCCGGGGCCGCTCCGCCCACGACGCGTCGGCGCCCCCGAGGTCGGTCAGGGCGCGCCCGCTCCACCCGGCGCGCAGGCCGTCGTCGACGGTCCGGGCGACGGCGCCGTGGGCCCGCTCGGCGGCGTCGAGGTCGCCCGTCGCCGCGCCGCCGAGCAGCTCCGCCCGGCGGTCCTCGTGCTCCTGCTCAGCCACGCCGGTCACCTCCTCCGCCCTGCTCGTCCTGGTGCTGGTCGTCCTGCTCCTCGAGGGTCGCGCGCAGCGCGCGCAGCCCGTAGTACATCCGCGTCCGCAGCGTCGCCACGGGCACGCCCGTGCGCTCCGCCAGCTCGGCGTACGTCCCGCCCGCCAGGTGCACGTGGGCGACGACCTCGCGGTGCTCCGCGCTCAGCCGGGCCAGCGCCTCGACGACGACGAGCCGGTCCACGGTCGCGCCCTGGGCGTCGGGGACCGCCTCGACCTCCGTCTCCGCGACGACGTCGACCGGCCGGGGCCGCCGCGCGCGCGAGCGGTGCGCGTCGACGACGACGTTGCGGGCGATGGCGAAGAGCCACGTGCGGACGGAGCCGCGCTCGCCGCCGTACCGGTCCCGCGCGCGCCAGGCGCGCACGAACACCTCCTGCAGCGCGTCCTCGGCCGCCCCGCGGTCGCCGAGGCTGTTGACCGCGAAGGCGAGCAGGGGGCCGGCGTGCTCGGCGTAGGCGGCGTCGACGTCGAAGGCGGCGCGATCGGCGGGCGGGTCGACGGCGCGCAGGTGCCGCTCGCGCGCGGGCCACCGGACCACCGGACGCGCCCCCTCCACCGCCTGCAGCACCACCACCGCCTCCTCCGACGCGGCCGCGAGGAGGTCCCGCGGACCGTACCGGTCGGGTGGGAGTACGCCCGGGCGCGCCCGTCCGTTCACGGGCGCCGGCGCCGGGTCCCCGCGCCACCCGGACGGGGGAGGGGCCACCTGCCGGGGGCGACGGGCCCGAGCGACAGGGGCCCGGACGAGAAAGGTGGGCCGGGCCCTGAACGCCCCGGCGCCGGACGTCGTACCCCCTGCCGATACCGCGGACCCGCCCGGGCCCGCCCCACCGAGCAGGGAGGCACCCCCATGCGCACGACCACGCGCACCACCCGTGCACGTCTGGCCACGACGACCGCCGTCCTCGCCGGCGCCGGCCTCGTGGCCGTCGGCGCGCTGCCGGCGTCCGCCGCCTCGGCGAGCGAGCCCGACTCCTTCACCAGCGCCTTCACCGTGCAGATGACGCCCGACATGGTCGTCGACAGCGAGGGCCAGGCCACCGGTGGCGACCCCGACGGCAGCGGCACGATGGACCTGCGCGTCAACAGCGACGAGGGCGTCATCTGCTTCGACATCACGACGCGCGGCGTCGAGCCGCCCTACGAGAGCCCCGCCGTGACGGCGACGCACGTCCACGAGGCGCCCGCCGGCCAGCCCGGCCCGCCGCGCATCGCCTTCCCGAACCCCGAGGGCGACGGCGACGTCCGCACGAGCTCGGGCTGCCTGTCGATCCCCATGGACACGGGCGTCACGGGTGACGACGGCCAGGACACCGGCGCCGGCTTCTCCCTCACCGAGCTGGAGGCCGACCCGGCCGCCTTCTTCGGCGACACCCACACCTCCACCTACGTGCCGGGCGCCGTGCGCGGCCAGCTCGTGCGCGTCCCGGTCGGCGGGGCGGACACCGGCGCCGGCGGCGTGGCCGACGGCTCGACGACGGCGGTCGTCGCCGCGGGCGCGGGCCTCGCCGCCGTCGGTGCCGCGGGCGTCGTCCTGCTCCGTCGTCGCCCGGACGCGCGCGCCGAGGGCTGACCTCCGCCCGACGACCGGTCGCCCGCGCAGGGCGGTCGGTCGTCGGGGGGGGCAGCGGTCGAGGGACGGGTCGCGCCACCGCGGGGGGGCGGCGCGCACCGTCGCCCACCGCACGACGACCCCGGGGCCGCACCGGCCCCGGGGTCGTCGCACGTCCGCCCGGGTCTGGCGCCTGAGACGCCTCTCCCGAGGCGTGGACGCGTCGTCGTAGGCTCGACCCAGGTCATGAGCGCCAGCGCGAAGCCCCGGCTCGCTGGCCGGCAACCCTCCTCCTGCGGCGGGGTGCCCCGGGTGATGACCGGGCCGCCGCCCGTCCGGGCGCCGGCAAGCGCGGGCTCACGCGAGCCCCCGGCACTGGGAGCACCATGTCCTCCTCGCAGACCCCTCCGGCCGACCGCCCCACGCCGTCGACGCCCGTCGACGGCGCCGACGCGGCGGAGCCGGTGACGCACGGCGTCGCCGAGCCCGCCCCGGGCGGCTGGTCCTTCGAGACCCGCCAGATCCACGCGGGCTCGGCGCCCGACCCGAGCACGGGCTCGCGGGCGCTGCCGATCCACCAGACGACCTCGTTCGCGTTCCGCGACACCGAGCAGGCGGCGAACCTCTTCGCGCTGTCCGAGCTCGGCAACATCTACACGCGCATCACCAACCCGACGACGGACGCCGTCGAGCGCCGCATCGCCGACCTCGAGGGCGGCGTCGGCGCGCTGCTCGTCGCGTCGGGCCAGTCGGCCGAGACGCTCGCGATCCTCAACGTCGCGGAGGCGGGCGACCACGTCGTCGCGAGCCCGAGCCTCTACGGCGGCACGGTGAACCTGCTCAGGTACACGCTGCCCAAGCTGGGCGTGACGACGACCTTCGTCGAGGACCCCGACGACCTCGACTCCTGGCGCGCCGCGGTGCGGCCGAACACCAAGGTCCTCTACGGCGAGGCCATCCCCAACCCGCGCGGCGACGTCCTCGACGTCGAGGGCGTGGCGGGCGTCGCGCACGAGGTGGGCGTGCCGCTCGTCGTCGACGCGACGGTGGCGACGCCGTACCTGCTGCGGCCGCTGGAGTGGGGTGCGGACGTCGTCGTGCACTCGGCGACGAAGTACCTCGGCGGGCACGGGACGGCGATCGGCGGCGTCATCGTCGACGGGGGAACCTTCGACTACGCCCAGCACGCCGACCGTTTCCCGGGCTTCAACCAGCCCGACGAGAGCTACCACGGGCTCGTCTACGCGCGGGACCTCGGCGTCGGCGGCGCGCTCGGCGCCAACCTGGCGTACGTCCTCAAGGCGCGCGTGCAGCTGCTCCGCGACCTCGGCCCGGCCATCTCGCCGTTCAACGCCTTCCTCCTCGGGCAGGGCATCGAGACGCTGAGCCTGCGGGTCGAGCGGCACGTCGCCAACGCCCAGGCGGTCGCCGAGTGGCTCGAGGCGCGCGACGAGGTCGAGCGCGTCCAGTACGCGGGCCTGCCGTCCAGCCCGTGGCACGCGCGGCAGCAGAAGTACGCGCCGCGCGGCGCGGGCGGCGTGCTGTCCTTCGAGATCGCCGGTGGCATCGAGGCGGGGAAGCGCTTCGTCGAGGGGCTGGTGCTGCACAGCCACGTCGCCAACATCGGCGACGTGCGCAGCCTCGTCATCCACCCGGCGTCGACGACGCACAGCCAGCTGTCCCCGGCCGACCAGGAGAGGGCCGGCGTGACGCCGGGGCTCGTGCGGCTGTCGGTCGGGCTCGAGCACCTCGACGACATCCTCGCCGACCTCGACCAGGGCTTCACCGCGGCGAAGGGCGTCTGAGCCCCCCACGTCGCCCCTCCGGGGGAGGGGCGACGTGTGGCCATGTCGTCCCTGGCGACTGCGCCGGTGGGGCGATGTGTGGCCATGTCGCCCTGCCTGGCGTGGAGGGCGGGCGACGTGTGGCCATCTCGCCCCCGGTGGAGCGTCGCCAGCGGCGACATGGCCACACATCGCCCTCCGGGGGCCGGTCCTGAGGTGGCCGCGGCGACGCGAGATGGGGAAATCCGGGTGACGGCGAGCGCGGCCGCGCGCACCATCGCCCGCCATGAGCACCTCGTCCGAGCAGCCCGCCCTCCTGCGCGACGGCGACCTCGCCGCCCCCGCGCTCGCCTCCCTCGGCCTCGGGCCGCGGGTGGCGGCGCTGCTGCGGGCGGCGGCCGACGGCGTCCCTCCGCGGGCGGCC
>NZ_JABEMA010000267.1 GCF_013004605.1 Pseudokineococcus marinus | reverse complement strand
GGGGCGGAGGTGACGGCCAGGGCGACGACGGCGCCGCCGACGGTCGCGCGCGCGGCTGCGCGCCGCAGGGGGGAGGGGTGCACGGGGGCTCCAGGCTCGGGGAGCACCGGGGGTGTCCGGTGTGCGCCGAACCGTGGCACAGGTCCGGTCCCCGCGGGGAGGTGCGGCGGGAGTCCGCACGACGTCCGCGTCGGGGCCCCGCGGGCGCCGCGCGGTGGACGGCCTCGGTGGACGGCTGGGGCCCCGCCCCGGGGATGGGGGACGATGGGGGCGTGACCGCCACCGCCACCGCTCCGACCGCGGGCCCGGCCACCGCCGGGGCCGGTCCGCTGCGCATCGGCCCCCACGAGGTGCGCACCCCCGTCGTGCTCGCCCCGATGGCCGGCATCACCGGCGAGGCCTACCGCACCCTGTGCCGCGAGCAGATGGAGGCCGCGGGCGGCGAGGGCGTCTTCGTCTCGGAGATGGTGACCTCGCGGGCGCTCGTGGAGCGCACGCCCGAGTCCCTGCGGCTCGTGCGCCACGGGCCCGCCGTGGCCCTGCGGAGCACCCAGCTGTACGGCGTCGAGCCGCGCACCGTCGGCGCCGCCGTCCGCGTGCTCGTCGAGGAGGACCTGGCCGACCACGTCGACCTCAACTTCGGCTGCCCCGTCGCCAAGGTCACGCGCAAGGGCGGTGGCGCCGCCCTGCCGTGGAAGAGCTCGCTCTTCGCGTCCGTGGTCCGGGAGGCGGTGCGGGCGGCCGAGCCCGCCGGCGTCCCCGTCACGGTGAAGATGCGCGTCGGCGTCGACGCCGAGCACCACACCTACCTCGACGCCGGCCGCGCGGCCGAGGGCGAGGGGGCGGCCGCCGTCGCGCTGCACGCCCGCACGGCCGAGCAGTACTACTCCGGCACCGCGGACTGGAGCCGGATCGCCCGGCTCAAGGAGGCCGTGACGAGCGTGCCGGTGCTCGGCAACGGCGACGTCTGGTCGGGCGAGGACGCGGTGCGCATGGTCGCCGAGACGGGCTGCGACGGCGTCGTCGTCGGGCGCGGCTGCCTCGGTCGCCCCTGGCTCTTCGCCGACCTCGCCGCCGCCTTCGCCGGCCGTCCCGAGCGGGTGCGCCCCACCCTCGGCGAGGTCGCGGCGATGCTCCACCGGCACGCCGTCCTGCTCGCGGAGGAGTTCGGCACCGCGGAGGCGCCGGACGAGGACCGCGCCTGCCGCGACATCCGCAAGCACGTCGCCTGGTACCTCAAGGGCTTCCCCGTGGGCTCCTCCCTGCGGCAGCGCCTCGCCCTGGTGCCGACGCTCGACGCGCTCGCCGAGGTCCTCTCCGAGCTCGACGCCGACGCGCCGTGGCCGGGCGACGACGCGGAGGGGCCGCGCGGGCGCACCGCGGCGACGAAGCGCGTCGCGCTGCCCGAGGGCTGGCTCGACTCGCGGGAGCTCACGGGCTCCGCCGCGCGGATGGTGACGGACGCCGAGGCGTCCGTCTCGGGCGGGTGAGCGAGCGCCCCGCCGCCGGGGTCGTGCGGCGCGACGACGCCCGCGTGCCCGGGTACGGGCCGCACGACCGGGAGCGCCGGGTGGCCGAGGCGCCCAAGAGCGCGGCCCGGGGCGACTTCGCCCGCGACCGGGCCCGGGTGCTGCACTCCTCGGCGCTGCGGCGTCTCGGCGGCAAGACGCAGGTCGTCGGGCCGGGCACGGACGACTTCGCCCGCACCCGCCTGACGCACAGCCTCGAGGTGGCGCAGGTGGGCCGCGAGCTCGCCGCGTCGCTCGGCTGCGACCCCGACGTCGTCGACACGGCCTGCCTGGCGCACGACCTCGGCCACCCGCCGTTCGGGCACAACGGCGAGCGGGCGCTCGCCACCGCGGCCGCGGCGATCGGCGGTTTCGAGGGCAACGCGCAGACCCTGCGCCTGCTCACGCGGCTCGAGCCCAAGGTCGTCGACCCGGCCACCGGGCGCAGCGGCGGGCTCAACCTCACCCGGGCGAGCCTGGACGCCGTCACGAAGTACCCGTGGCACGCCGGGGAGGCCCCCGGCGGGCCCGACGCGGCCGGCAGCGGCAAGTACGGCGTCTACGCGGGCCCCGACGGCGACGACGAGGTCTTCGCCTGGCTGCGCCGCGACGCCCCGGGGCGCCGGCGGTGCCTCGAGGCGCAGGTCATGGACCTGGCCGACGACATCGCCTACAGCGTCCACGACGTCGAGGACGCCGTCGTCGCGGGGAGGCTCGACCTCGGCGTCGTCGCCGACCGCGGGCAGCGCGCGCGGGTGGCCGAGCTCGCCGCGCGCTGGCACGGCCTCGAGGCGGCCGCCGTCGCCGACGGCCTGCAGCGGCTCGCCGCCTCTCCGGAGTGGGTCGGCCGCACCGACCTCGGGCGCGCCTCGCTGGCCGCGCTGAAGGACATGACGAGCCAGCTCGTCGGCCGCTTCGTCGACGCCGCCCGGCGCGCCACGCAGGAGGCGCACGGCGAGCGCCCCCTGGTGCGCTACGGCGCCGACGTCGTCGTCCCGCCGGCGACGCAGGCGGAGATCGCCGCGCTCAAGGGCCTCGCGGCGCTCTTCGTCATGGAGGCGGGGGACCGCCAGCCCGAGTACGTGCGCCAGCGCGAGGTCGTCGCGGAGCTCGTCGAGGCGCTCTGCGCCCGCGGGCCCGAGGCCCTCGAGCCCGCCTACGCCGCCGACCTCGCGGCCGCCAGCGGCGACGACGCGCGGCTGCGGGTCGTCGTCGACCAGGTCGCCGCGCTCACCGACGCCGGCGCCCACGCCTGGCACGACCGGCTGGTGCGCCGGGCCTGACCCGCCGCCGCGGGCGAGTCGTCGCCTGCTCGCCCTCCCGAGGGTGCTCCCGGGGGCGAGTCGTCGCCTGTTCGCCCGCCCATCCCGGCCCCGCGATCGGCCGGGCGCTGTGGACGCCGGGCCGCCGTCGCCGCGGCCGACCTAGACTCCGGTCGTGCCAGGCCTGATCCGCAGCGAGGACGTCGACGCCGTCCGCGAGCAGGTCCGCCTCGACGAGGTCGTCGGGGAGTACGTCACGCTCAAGCCCGCCGGCGCGGGCTCGCTCAAGGGCCTGTGCCCCTTCCACGACGAGCGCTCGCCGTCCTTCCACGTGCGCCCGTCCGTCGGCTTCTACAAGTGCTTCGGGTGCGGGGCCGGCGGCGACGTCTTCCGCTTCCTCCAGGAGGTCGACCACCTCACCTTCCCCGAGGCCGTCGAGCGCCTGGCCCAGCGCGCCGGCGTCCAGCTGCGCTACGAGGAGGGCTCCGGCGGCCCGCGGCGCCAGGACGTCGGCGCCCGGCAGCGGATGCTCGACGCCCACCGCGTCGCGGCGGAGTTCTTCGCCGAGCAGCTCGCCTCCCCGGGCGCGCGGGTGGCGCGGCGCTTCCTCGCCGAGCGGGGCTTCGACCGCGCCGCGGCCGAGCACTTCGGCGCCGGCTTCGCCCCCGAGGGCTGGGACGCGCTCACCAAGCACCTGCGCGGCCGCGGCTACCGCGACGACGAGCTCGCCACCGCCGGCCTCGTGAGCCGCGCCCAGTCCGGCGACCGGGTCTACGACCGCTTCCGCGGGCGGCTCGTCTGGCCGATCCGCGACGTCGCGGGGGCGACCATCGGCTTCGGGGCCCGTCGGCTCCTCGAGTCCGACCAGGGGCCGAAGTACCTCAACACCCCGCAGACCCCGCTGTACGACAAGTCGACCGTCCTCTACGGCCTCGACCTCGCCAAGCGGGAGATCGCCAGGCGCCGCCAGGTCGTCTTCGTCGAGGGCTACACCGACGTCATGGCGTGCCACCTCTCGGGCGTGCCGACGGCGGTGGCCACGTGCGGCACCGCCTTCGGGCCCGAGCACATCAGGGCCGTGCGGCGGCTGCTCGTCGACGACGACGCCTTCCGCGGCGAGGTCGTCTTCACCTTCGACGGCGACGAGGCCGGGCGGAAGGCGGCGCTGCGGGCCTTCGAGCAGGACCAGCGCTTCACGGCGTCCACGTTCGTCGCCGTGGAGGCGTCCGGCCTCGACCCGTGCGACCTGCGGCTCGAGCGCGGGCCCGAGGCCGTCGCCGAGCTCGTCGCCACCCGCGTGCCGCTCTTCGAGTTCGCGCTGCGCTCGACCCTCGAGCGCTTCGACCTCGACTCGGCCGAGGGCCGCGTGCAGGCCCTGCGGGCGGCCGCGCCCCTCGTGGCCGGCATCAAGGACCCGGCGCTGCGCCCGGAGTACGCGCGCCAGCTCTCCGGCTGGCTCGGCATGGACGTCGACGACGTCCGCCGCGCCGTCGCCGCGGCCGGCCGGTCCGGCTCACCGGGCGGCCG
>NZ_JABEMA010000266.1 GCF_013004605.1 Pseudokineococcus marinus | reverse complement strand
ATCTCCGCCTTGGCGGGCTCGGCCGCCCCCGGCCCGTCGGCCGCCCACCCGGCCGCGTCCGCCCCGGCCCGGCCCCCCGCGCGCTCTCCGCTCACGTCCGGAGTGTGCGCGGGCGACGGCCCTCGGGCCACCCCCCGGGTGGCGCTCCCGCGCGGGTGGCGCAGCGGAGCGCCCGGCGTCGGGGGGCGCCGCTAGCCTGCGCCGCATGAGCATCCACAAGGCCGTCATCCCCGCGGCGGGGCAGGGCACCCGCTTCCTCCCCGCCACGAAGGCGTCGCCGAAGGAGATGCTGCCCGTCGTCGACGTCCCGGCCATCGAGTACGTGGTGCGGGAGGCCGTCGCGGCCGGGCTCGAGGACGTGCTGATGGTCACGGGGCGCGGCAAGCGCGCGCTGGAGGACCACTTCGACCGCAACGTCGAGCTCGAGGCGGGCCTGGAGGCCAAGGGCGACGACTCCAAGCTCGACAAGGTGCGCTCCTCGACCGACCTGGCGCAGGTCCACTACGTGCGCCAGGGCGACCCGCGGGGCCTCGGCCACGCCGTCCACGTGGCGAAGGCGCACGTCGGCGACGAGCCCTTCGCCGTCCTCCTCGGCGACGACCTCATCGACCCGCGCGACCCGCTGCTCACGACGATGACGGCGCTCCAGGAGCGCGTCGGCGGCAGCGTCGTCGCCCTGCTCGAGGTGCCCCGCGACCAGGTGCACCTCTACGGCTGCGCCACCCTCGACGACGCGGCGTCCGACGCCCTCGAGGAGGACGTCGTCAAGATCACCGGGATGGTCGAGAAGCCGGCCGTCGAGGACGCGCCGTCCAACCTCGCCATCATCGGGCGGTACGTGCTCCACCCGGCCGTCTTCGACGTGCTCGACCGCACGCCCCCGGGCAAGGGCGGCGAGATCCAGCTCACCGACGCGCTGCAGACCCTCGCGGGCATGCCCGTCGAGGAGGGCGGCGGCGTCCACGGCGTCGTCTTCCGCGGCCGCCGCTACGACACCGGCGACAAGCTCGACTACATCAAGGCCGTGGTCCGCTTGGCCTGCGAGCGCGAGGACCTGGGTCCCGAGCTGCGCGAGTGGCTGCGGGACAGCGTCGACGAGCTCACGGCCGCCCCGGCCCAGGGCTCCTGAGCCGGCCGGGCCCGGTGGCCGCCCCGGAGGGCCCAGCGGCCAGCCCGGGCGGCGCCGGTCGCGCGCCCGGCGCGGGGGCGCGGTCGCTGGAGGAGCACCTCGCCGTCGTGCTCGAGGGGGCCGGTCCGCTGCCCGCGCGGCGCCTGCCCCTGCTGGAGGCGCTCGACCTCGTGCTCGCCGAGGACGTCGTCGCCGTCGAGCCGCTGCCGCGCTTCGACGGCTCGTCGATGGACGGCTACGCCGTCCTCGCGCCCGACGTCGCCGGCGCCGGCGAGGGGTCCCCGGCGGTGCTCGACGTCGTCGGGGACGTCCCGGCCGGGGCGGCGGACGTGCCGCGGCTGCGCCCGGGAGCGGCCGTCCGGGTGATGACGGGCGCCCCCGTGCCCGTGGCCGAGGACCCGGCCGCGACGGCCGACGTCGCCGTCGTGCAGGTCGAGTGGACCGACGCCGCCCAGACGGGCCCGCCGCCGGAGCGGGTGGCCGTCCGCCGCCCCGTCGCGGCCGGTCGCAACGTGCGCCGCGCGGGGGAGGACGTCGCGGCCGGCGAGCGGGTGCTGCGCCCGGGGGAGCGCCTGTCGCCGCGCCACCTCGGGCTGCTCGCGTCGCTCGGACGCGCCGACGTCCTCGTGCACCCGCGGCCGCGCGTCCTCGTGCTCTCGACCGGGAGCGAGGTCGTCGAGCCGGGGGAGCCGCTCGGACCCGGGCAGATCCACGACTCGAACTCGACCGCGCTCGTCGCGGCCTGCCGCGAGGCCGGTGCGCTCGCGCGGCGGGTGCGCGCCGTCGAGGACGACCCCGCGCGCCTGCTCGCCGTCCTGCGCTCCGAGCTCGCGACGGCGGACCTCGTGCTCACCACCGGCGGCGTCAGCGCGGGCGCCTACGAGGTGGTCAAGGAGGCCCTGGCCGCCGACGGCGCCGTCGAGTTCGTCCGCGTCGCGATGCAGCCCGGGGGCCCCCAGGGCGCCGGGTGGCTCGTCGACGGCGCCGGTCGGCCCGTGCGCGTCCTCACCCTGCCCGGCAACCCGGTGAGCGCCTACGTCTCCTTCGAGGCGTTCGTCCGGCCGCTGCTGCGGGTGGTGCTCGGCGAGGAGCAGCTGGGGCGGCCGGTCGTCGAGGCGGTCGTCGAGCGGGGCTGGACCTCGGTGGCCGGCAAGCGCCAGCTCTACCGCGTGCGCCTCGAGCGGGGCGAGGACGGCGTCGCCCGCGTCGGCGCGATCGGCGGGCCGGGCAGCCACCTCGTCGCCGACCTCGTCACGGCCACCGCGCTGGCCGTCGTGCCCGAGGACGTGGTGGCCGTCGAGCCGGGGACGACGCTCACGTGCATGCTGCTGGGGCGGGGCGGGCAGCCCTCGGCGCCCGGGGGCCCGGCGTCCCCGTCGGCGACCACCCTCTGACCCCACTGACCCGCAGGACCCACTGACCCCATGGAGGAGCCGCGTGAGCGGTCTGACGCACCTCGACGAGCGCGGCCGCGCGCGGATGGTCGACGTCTCGGCCAAGGACGTCACCGTGCGCACGGCCAGCGCGGCGGGCCTCGTGCGCTGCTCGGGCGCCGTCGTCGACGCCCTGCGGGGCGACGGCGTGCCCAAGGGCGACGCGCTGGCGGTGGCCCGCCTCGCGGGCATCCAGGCGGCCAAGCGCACGCCCGACCTCGTGCCCCTCGCGCACCCGGTGGCCGTCCACGCCGTCGAGGTCGACGCGGTGGTCGTCGACGAGGGCGTCGAGCTCACCGCCACCGTCCGCACGGCCGACCGGACCGGCGTGGAGATGGAGGCGCTGACGTGCGTGGCCGTGGCCGGCCTGGCGCTCGTCGACATGGTCAAGGCCCTCGACCGGGAGGCGGTCATCACCGACGTGCGCGTCACCGCGAAGACGGGCGGACGCTCGGGGAGCTGGACCCGTGGCTGAGTCGCGGCCGCCCGTCGCGGCCGCCGGCCCCCGCACCGGGGCGGTGGTGGTCGCCTCGACCCGCGCCGCGCGCGGGACCTACGCCGACGAGGCGGGCCCGCTGCTCGCGGACGGCCTGCGGGCGATGGGCCTCGCGGTGGGCGACCCCGTGGTGGTCGAGGACGGCGAGCCCGTCGGCCGGGCCCTGCGCTCGGCTCTCGCCGGCGGGGCCGCCGTGGTGCTGACGACGGGCGGCACGGGGCTGACGCCGCGCGACCTCACCCCCGAGCAGACGGCGCCGGTGCTGGACCGCGAGCTGCCCGGCCTCGCCGAGGCGCTGCGCGCCCGGGGCCGTGGCAAGGGGGTGCCGACGTCGTCGTTGTCCCGCGGGCTCGCGGGCACGGCGGGCGGGGCGCTCGTCGTCAACCTGCCCGGCTCGCCGGGGGCCTGCCGGGACGCGCTGGAGGTGCTGGCGGAGGTGCTGCCGCACGCGCTGGACCAGATCGCCGGAGGCGATCATCTGAGGTCAGGCGCCGGAGGCGATCATCTGAGGTCAGGCGCCGGAGGCGATCATCCGAGGTCAGGCGCCGGAGGCGATCACCGGGCGTCGGGCGCCGTCGAGCGGCCCGCGGGGGCGCGGTGAACGGCTGGCCGGTGGAGCTGCGGTCGTCCGACGTCGTGCTGAGGCCGCTGCGGCGGGGCGACCGCACCACGTGGGGGCGGCTGCGCGACGTCAACGCGGCCTGGCTGGCGCCCTGGGAGGCCACCCCGCCCGCGGGGTCGCTGCCCCCGCCGTCCTTCCCGGCGATGGTGCGCGAGCTGCGCCAGCAGGCGCGCCTCGGGCAGGCGATGCCCTTCGTCGTCGAGCACGCGGGGCGGATGGTCGGCCAGCTGACGGTGGCGGGCATCGCGTGGGGGTCGTTGCGCTCGGGGACCATCGGGTACTGGGTGGACCACCGGGTGGCGGGCCGCGGCATCACCCCGACGGCGGTGGCGATGGTGACCGACCACTGCTTCCGCTCGGCCGGTCTGCACCGGGTCGAGGTCAACATCCGGCCGGAGAACGCGGCGAGCCTGCGCGTCGTGGAGAAGCTGGGCTTCCGCGACGAGGGGCTGCGCCGGGCCTACCTCCACATCGACGGCGCGTGGCGCGACCACCGCACCTTCGCGCTCACGGCGGAGGAGGTGCCGGACGGCCTGCTCTCCCGCTGGCTGGCCGCTCGCGGGGGGCGCGCGTCGACGTCCTGACGGCGCCGTGCCGCCGCGCCACCGGGCGCGGCGGC
>NZ_JABEMA010000265.1 GCF_013004605.1 Pseudokineococcus marinus | reverse complement strand
CCCGGCTGCGGGCCTCGGCGTCGGCGGGCCCCGTGGCCATCGACCCGAAGCCGGCCACGACCACCGGGGCGCCGGCCGCCCGCGCGGCGGTGATGAAGACCTCGATCTCGGGGTCCGCGACGGCGTCGGCGCCGTCGTGCCACGGCCCCGTGACGTGGGCGGTGCCCGGCCAGTCGGCCGGCCGCGGCACGAGGAGAGGGCTCACCGGGCACAGCACGGCCGCCGGGGGAGCCAGGGCGCCCGCGGGCAGCCCGTGCGCGACCCGCAGCCGGCGCAGGTCCGGACCCAGCGCCGCCCCCGCGGCGGCGGTGGCGCGGTAGGTGAGCCGGTTGAGGCGCCGGCCCAGGTCGCGCGCGGCGACGCCCGCGGCCGGGAACGCGCCGGTCGCCGTGAGCGCGGGCACGGTCTCGACGAGGACGTGCGGGACGTCGAGCAGTCCGGCGGCGAGGGGCGCGGAGAGCACCTTGGGGTGGGCGACGACGACGTCGGGCCGGACGTCGCGGGCCGTGCCCACCGCCGAGGCCAGCAGCGCCCGCAGGGCCGGGTGCACCGTCGACCGCCACGCGCGCAGCGCCGCCGCGGGCGAGACGCCCTGGCGGGCGACGAGGCCCCCGAGGTCGCCGTCGAGGAGGACGACGCGGAAGGGCTCGGCCGCCGGCCCCCTGCCCAGCCCTGTCACCATGCTGCGCGTCGCGCCGAGCACGACCTCGTGGCCCCGGCGCGCGGCCTCGCGCGCCAGCGCGACGAACGGCTCGACGTCTCCGCGCGAGCCGGCCGTGAGCAGCAGCAGCCGCCGCGGACGCGCGGTGACGACGTCGTCTCCGGACGAGAGCACCCCCCGATCCTCCCAGCAGCGGGACGCCCCTCCCAGCGTCCCTCGGACCTGTTCGTCGGAGGTGACCGTGCACGGTCACCTCCGACGAACAGGTCCACGAGCCGGAGGCACCCCACGCCGGCGGATGAGGACGAAGACGCCGGATGTCGACGATCCGGGCGTCCCAGGTGGTTCACAGCCTGCTCATCGCTGGCTACGGTGTGCCAGCACGAGGTGCCACCCAGGTGCCGACGGCGCTGTCCTCCACCCCCGACCGCGAAGGCGCTGCCTGCTGTGGAGCACTCCGGCCGACCTCTGCCCGCCGCCGCACGAGCGACCCGACCCGCGCGGCCCCTCGTCGTGCGCCGTGCGCGCCCTCCGCGCCGGGCGTCGAGGGCCGTGCTCGCGGCGTCGGCCCTGGCGCTGACGACGAGCCTCCTCGCCGTCCCGGCGGCCGCCGCGCCGGAGGCCAGCCAGCCCGAGGAGCGGAAGGCCGCGGTCGACGCAGCCCTCTCCACGCTGCAGCAGGACCTCGTGGGCACGTCCGAGGAGCTGCAGGGCGCGTACGCCGAGTACGCCGCCGTGCAGCAGCAGCTGCCCGGCGCCCGCTCCGCCGCGGACGCCGCCCGCTCCGAGCGCAGCCGGGCCCGGGCCGAGGCCGACGAGCTCGCCCAGCGGCTCGCGTCCTCGACCGCCGCCCAGGAGGCGGCCGCCGAGGCCGTGGCGGGGACGGAGGAGGCGATGGCGGAGCACCGGACCTCGGTCGGCCGGATCGCGGCGTCGTCCTACCGCGGCAACGGGATGCCGGAGATGCTCGCGCTCGCCATGGGGTCGGCGAGCACCGACGACCTCGCGTCGCGCTCGGCCGCCCTCGCCGGCCTGAGCACCACGCAGTCCGCCGTCCTCGCCGACCTGTCCTCGGAGCAGGCCGTGCGCACGAGCGCCCGCGCGCGGCTGGAGGCCGTCACCGAGCAGGTCGCCGACCTCGAGGCCGAGGCGGAGCGCCAGCTCGTGCGCGCCCAGGCCGCCGAGGCGGCCGCCGAGGCGCGCCAGCGCGAGGTCGAGGACCTCGTGGCGCGCCAGGACCGGGCCGTCGCCGTCATCGAGGCGCGCCAGGCCGAGGAGGAGGAGCGCCTCGACGCGCTCCAGGCGGAGTCCGACGCCCTGGGCGCGCAGCTGCGCGCCATCGCCGAGGAGGAGCGCCGCGTCGCCGCCGAGCAGGAGGCCGCGCGCGAGGCGGAGCGTCAGGCGGCCCGCGAGGCGGAGGAGCGCGCCGCGCGCGAGGCCGAGGAGCGGGCGGCCCAGGAGCAGGCGGCCCAGCAGGCGTCCCAGGGGTCGTCCGGGTCCTCGACAGGATCCCGCGCCGCGGCGGCCCCCGCGGCCGCCCCGGCGCCGCCCAGCGCGGTGAGCCGCGGGTCGTCGTCGGACCGCGGCGGACGGCTGCTGCGGCCCGAGGGCCGCCTGTCGTCGCCCTTCGGCATGCGCATGCACCCGATCCGCGGCTACCTGCGCATGCACAACGGGCAGGACTTCGCCGCCGGGTGCGGGACGCCGGTGCGGGCCGCCGAGGACGGCACCGTCGTGTCGGCCGGCTACAACGGCAGCTACGGCAACATCGTCGTCGTCAGCCACGGCCTCATGGACGGGCGCTCGGTGGCCACGGCCTACGCCCACCTGCAGGGCTTCGCCGTCCGCTCCGGGTCGGTCTCCCGCGGACAGGTCATCGGCTACGAGGGCACGACGGGCGGCTCGACGGGATGCCACCTGCACTTCGAGGTGCGCGTGGACGGCGCGCCCACCGACCCCATGGCGTGGCTCTGAGGCCCTGACGCCCTGACGCCGTCGCGGCGCTCCGGGCTCGGCCCGGGGTCGTCGGTCGTCCCTGCGACGATCGCGGCGTGAGCACGTCGAGCACCTCCTCCGGTCGTGGGACGTCCCCGGCCGCCCCGCTCCGCACCCGCGTCGTCCCGCCCTCGGGCGGTCCGGGCTCCGCCGAGGACCCCGCGCTGCGCGAGGACCTCCTGCGCACCTGGGTCGACGTCTCCGAGGCCGGGGGCAGCGTCGGCTTCGTCCCCCCGGTCGACCCGGCGGCGGTCGCCGTCGCGCTCGACGGGACGCTCGCCCGGGTGCGCGAGGGCCGCGACGTGCTCGTCGTCCTCGAGGAGGCGGAGGACGGGGTGGAGCGGCTCCGCGCCGTCGGCATGGGGGTCCTGCTCGCCGGGAGCACGCCCATCACCGCCCACTGGCGCACGGTGGTCCGCCTCATGGTGGCGCCGCACCTGCAAGGTCGGGGCGCGGGCCGCCGGCTGCTCGCGGCGGTGCACGCGGCGGCGCGCGACCTGGGCCTCGAGCAGCTCTCCCTCACCGTCCGCGACGGCCAGGGCCTGCAGCCCTTCTACGAGCGCGCCGGCTACGTCGTCGTCGGGCGCCACCCCGGGGCCCTGCGCGTCGGCCCGGGCGACGACCGCGACGAGGTGCGGCTGGTCGTCCGGTTCTGAGCCGGGCGGCTCCGCCCGGCGGCCGACCGGTTCAGCCCGTCGGGCCGATGGGCTCCTCGCCCTCGGTGAGCCCGAGGTGCAGGTGGTCCGCGTGCAGGTCGTCGCTGAAGAAGGCCGGCCCGGCGGGGCCGTCGAGGTCCACGGGGCCGCCGACCTCGGTCGCCCCGGCGGCCCCGGCGGCGCGCATGGCCGCCTCGACGACGTCGAGGGACGCCGGGTCGACGACGAGCCGGCCGTCGACCCGCCACACGTCGAGGGCACGACCCCGGGTGTGGTTCGAGAGCCGGTCGGTGCCGAAGACCTCCGCCGGGTGCCCGGTGCGCGCCACCGACACGGCCACCTCGTGCGCGGCCGCGAGGCCCAGCAGCACGGCGAGCGCCTCGTCGCCCACCGCCCCGGCGCGGACGTCGGCGGCCGCGTCCTCCGGCAGCTCGACCCGCGGCGAGGCGAGCACCTCGAGGGCCAACGGGCTCGGCGCCGCGCCCGCCGGCCGGGGCGCGGGCGGCTGCACCGCCGTGACCCGCCACGCCCCGTCGGGCGACGGCGACAGCCGGACGTCGAGGGTCGCACCGTGCTGAGACGCCTCGCCCTGTCGTCCGCGCCGCTCCTGGCGGGCCACCACCATGACGCTCGCCGCGTCGGCCGTCAGGCCGCCGTACTGCGGGTACACGACCTCGGTGGCCGCGGTGAGGGCATCGGGGGCGACGAGCGGCCCCAGGGCCGCGGCCAGAGAGGTGCGGTCGGCGCCCGGCGCGAGCAGGTCCGCCGCCGCGAGGCGCTCGACGAGCGCCTCGCCCGCACCCTCCAGCCCGGCGCCGTCCTCCGGCCCCCGCTCGTCCTGCGGCGCCGTGGCGGCCCACGTCCCCGCGACCTCGACGGCCCGCGCCGCGGCCTGCTTCACCTCCGGCCGCACCTCGCCGGGCCCCGCGCGCCACGGCGCCGGTGCCGGCAGCGGATC
>NZ_JABEMA010000264.1 GCF_013004605.1 Pseudokineococcus marinus | reverse complement strand
TTCGCTCCCCCTCGAGCAGCGCGGCCCGCTCGTCGCCCTCGTCCGCCGGGCGCGAGCCCTGGGCGGCGACGTGCACGTCGTCCTGCTCGGCGGGGGCGCGGTCGTGACCGTGCGCGGCGCCGCCGCGCTCGCCCAGGACCGCCTCGCCGCCGACCTGCTCGCGGGTCTCGGAGGCCCGCAGGGGAGCGCCGAGTGGATCGCGGAACCGGCCCCGTCCGCGGGGCGGCCGGGCGAGGAGGAGGCCCTCCTCGTGCTCGAGGTCGGCGGCGACGGGGAGGAGCGGCCGTGAGCCCGGGGCAGGACGACGCGGAGCGCGGGCACGACGGCGGGCGCACGGGGCGGGTGCGGGTGGCCGTCGTCGACGACCACCCCGTCATCCTCGACGGCATCGCCGCCTGGGTGGGCGCCGCCCCGGACGAGGTCGAGCTCGTCGGCACCCACCCCGGGCTCGCGTCGCTGCGGGCGTCCCCGGCGCACCCCGCCGACGTCGTCGTCCTCGACCTCGTGCTCGACGACGGCTCGTCGCCCGCGGCGTCCGTCGCCGGCCTCGTCGAGGAGGGCTGCGCCGTCGTCGTCATCAGCGCCGACGCCGAGCCGGCGTCGGTGCAGCGCGCGGTGGAGGCGGGCGCCCTCGCCTACGTCCCCAAGGTCAGCGGGCGCGACGAGCTGCTCGCCGCGGTGCGCGCCGCCGCGGCCGGCGAGTCCTACGTCACGCCCGCCCTCGCCGAGGTGCTGGCGGCGGGCCAGGACTGGCGGCCGGCCCTCAGCCCCCAGGAGAGCCGCGCGCTCGTGCTCTTCGGGTCGGGGCTGCTGCTGCGGACGGTGGCGCGCCAGATGGGCGTCGGGGAGGCCACCGTGCGCACCTACCTGCAGCGCGCGCGGCGCAAGTACGCCGAGCGCGGCGAGCGCATCGAGGGCCGCATCGACTGGTACGAGGTGGGCCAGCGCGACGGGTGGGCCGTGGACCTCGACGCCGACCGTCCCGAGCCGCCTCGCGCCGGGCGGGGCTGACCGGCGTCCGGGGAACACGCGGGCGCGCCCGGGCGCTGGGCCGGGCATGACGGCGAGCACCTCCACGACCGGGACCACGGCGCCGGCGGGCGCCCCGTCCGCCGCGAAGGCCGAGCCCGCCGCTGCGCCCGAGGAGGGCGTCGCCGTCGGCGCTCCGGCGTCGCCCCTGCTCGACCTGCCCGGCGCCGTGCCCGCGGAGGGACAGGACGCCGGCACGGCCTGGCACTACGGGGACCCCGTGCGCGAGCAGCGGCTGCTGCAGCAGGGGCTCGCCCTGGTGGACCTCTCGACGCGGGGGGTCGTCCGCGTCTCCGGTCCGGACCGCCTCACGTGGCTGCACTCGCTGACGACGCAGGCCCTCGCCGACCTCCCGCCGCGCACGAGCACCGAGGCGCTCCTGCTCAGCCCCAAGGGGCACGTCGAGCAGGACCTGCACGTCGTCGACGACGGCGAGGCCACGTGGATCACCGTCGAGCCGGGCCGCCAGGCGGAGCTGGTGGCCTTCCTCGACCGCATGCGCTTCCTGCTGCGCGTCGAGGTGGAGGACGTGACCGACCGCGTCGCCGTCGTCGGCGAGCCGGTCGGGCGCGAGGGCGCCCCGGGCGAGCCCGTCGCCTGGGTCGACCCGTGGCCCACCACGGCCCCGGGCGGGACCTCCTACGCGGCCGTCCCCGACGACCAGCACCCGGCGGCGGGCCGCGCCTGGCGCGAGGTGCTCGTGCCCCGCGGGGAGCTGGAGGCCTTCACGGCCGACCGCGACCTCGCCGGGAGCTGGGCGGCGGAGGCCCTGCGCGTCGAGGCCTGGCGCCCCCGCGCGGGCGCCGAGACCGACCACCGCACCATCCCGCACGAGCTGGACTGGCTGCGGACGGCGGTGCACCTGCGCAAGGGCTGCTACCGCGGCCAGGAGACGGTCGCCCGCGTCCACAACCTCGGGCGGCCCCCGCGGCGCCTCGTGGCGCTGCACCTCGACGGCTCCGGGCACGACCTGCCGCCCGCGGGCAGCGCTCTCTCCCTGCCTTCGGAGGACGGGGCCCCCGGCCGCGCCGTCGGTGCCGTGACGACGTCGGCGCGGCACCACGAGCTCGGCCCCGTGGCGCTCGCCGTCGTCAAGCGCTCGACACCGCCCGACGCCGTCCTCCACGTCGCCCTGCCCTCCGGCGGGGTGGTGACGGCGGCCCAGGAGGTCGTCGTCGCCCCCTGAGGCCCCGGAGCCGCGCCCCTGCCGGGCCGGGCGGTCGTAAGGTCGGCCGGTGGTCGTCGGTGCCGTGCTCGTGTCGCTCCTCGCGGCGACCGTCCTCGCCGTCGTGCGGCCCTCGGTGGCGGCCCTCGGGCTCGTCGCGGCCGCCGGCCTGGCCTGGTGGCTCGTCAACGGCCCCGTCGAGGGGGCGGTGCTCGTCGAGGTGGCACCGCGCCACGGCCTCACGGTCGCCGACCTGCTCGTCCCGCCCCTGGTCGCCGCCGCGGCGCTGGCCCTCGTGCTCGCGCGGCGGCGCCCGCGGGGGAGGGCGCGCCCGCCCCGGGCTACCCTCCGCCCATGGACCTGACCGAGTCCGACCTCCACGCGCTGGAGGTCTTCTACACGTCCCTGCTGGTGCTGTCCGCCGTCGTGATCGGCTGGTTCGCCGTCTACGTCGTCTACAAGCTCTTCACCGGCCAGCGCTGACCCGACCCGTCCCCCGCCGCGCGCGGGGTCCGACCGAGGAGCCGCATGCCGTTCGAGATCCGCGCCGACCTGCCCGCCTCGCTCGTCCCGCTCGCCTGGATGGAGGGCCGCTGGGAGGGCGCCGGCGTCGTCGGCTACGACGACGTCCCCGAGCGCCGGTTCGGGCAGGAGGTCCTCATGGCGCACGACGGGCTCGGGGGCCTCGCCTACCGCGCCCAGAGCTGGTACCTCGACGACGAGGGCCAGCCGGTCGGGCCGATGTCCTCGGAGTCCGGGGTGTGGCGGACGGGTGACGACGGCAGCGGCGGCGTGCAGGTCGAGCTGCTCCTGGCCCAGCCGGAGGGTGCCGTCGAGATCTACCTCGGCCGCGCCACGGGCACGAAGGTCGAGCTGAGCACCGACCTCGTGGCGCGCACCTCGACCTCCACGGGCACCTACACGGCCGCCCAGCGCCTCTACGGCGCCGTCGAGGGCGACCTGCTGTGGGCGCTGGACGTCGCCACCCCCACCACCGCGATGCGGTCGTACGCCTCCGCGAGGCTGAAGAAGGTCTGATGCGCCGCGTCGTCGGCTGGGTGCTCCTCGTCGGCCTCGTGCTGGTGCTCGGGGCGGCCGCCTGGACGGCCTCGCGCGGCTGGGTCGCCTGGTCGGCGCTGCAGCGGGTGCGGGACGAGGTGCCCGCCATCACCGCGGCGGTCGTGCGGGCGGACCCGGAGGCCCTGGCCGCGTCGACCCGGCGGGTGCAGGCCGACGCCGACCGCGCCGTCGAGGCCACGGACGACCCCCTCTGGCGCCTCGCCAGCCGTCTGCCGCTGGGGGAGAACCTCGCGGCGCTGACGACGGCGTCCGGGGCCGTCGACCGGCTCGCCGACGACGGGCTGCCGGGGCTGCAGCGGGTCGTCGGCGGCGTCGACGAGGCCCGCTCCTCCCTCACGAGCGGCGAGGGCCTCGACCTGCCCGCCCTGCGCGGGGCCCTCGACGGCCTGGGCGACGTCACCGCCGCGTCGGACGCGGCGCGCGAGCGCCTGGGGGAGATCCAGGGCGACCACCTGCTCCCGGAGGTGCGGGCCGCCCGGGACGACCTGCAGGCGCAGCTGGACCTCGGGGCCCGCGCCCAGGAGCTGGTCGGCGACCTGGACGTGCCCGGTGCCGGGCTGCTGGCCGGCCTCGCGGGGGACGACGGCGCGGCCTCCTGGCTCGACCGGCTCTCCGGCGCCGACGAGCTCCCGGGCACGGACGACCTGCCCGGGACCGACGACCTGCCGGGGCTGGACGACCTGCCGGGGCTGGACGACCTGCCGAGCCGGGAGGACCTGCCCGACGTGGGCGGTCTGCTGGACCGGGCCGTCGAGGGGGTCACCGGCCGCTGAGCCCGCCGTCCCACGGTCCGCCGCGACCCCGCCTCGCGAGGGCGATGGCCGGACCGGGTGGTCAGGTGGGCGTCACGGCTCGCGCCGGTCGGCTCCGGGGTCGGACCGAGCGGCGGGGCCGGTCAGGCTCCGTCCCGCGGACCTCCGGCGTCGCCCGTCGTGGCCCCGTCCGAGGACGACGCCGATGGCGAGGACGACGCCGATGTCGAGGACGACGCCGACGACGAGGACGTCGTCGTGCGCGGCCTCTACGACGTCAGCGGCCTGCGGGCCGACTCCGACCTCATGGTCTGGTGGCACGCGCCGACGGTCGAGGCGCTGCAGGGGACCTACCACCGGCTGCGCCGC
>NZ_JABEMA010000263.1 GCF_013004605.1 Pseudokineococcus marinus | reverse complement strand
CCTTCCTGCCCGTCGTCGTCCTCGCCGCCCGCACCGACCGCTGGACCGACGTCGTCGCGGCGCACGCCCTCTGCTCGGTCGTCTCCCAGCTGCCCCTGCACGTCCTCGCCCGCCAGCCGCGGGTCCTCGCGCGCCTGGCCGTCCTGCACTCCGCGGCGCAGCTCGACGGGCTCCGCCGGGCCGTCGCGACGCTGCGGGCCGACCTGTCCGGCGCCGTCGGGCCGCGCGTCGTCGACGAGGCCCTGGAGGCGCTCGAGGCGGAGCGGCTGCGGCTCCTGGACGTCGAGCGCGGCGCGGTGCTCGTCGAGCAGGCGCTGGGCGGGGCGTCCGTCGTGCCGGTGCTCTAGACCGGTGCTCCGGGGCGGTGCTCCGGGGCGGGCGAGTCCGGCGGCGGACGGGTGCGCTGGGGTCGGCCCCGGTCGGCGACCTACAGTGGCAGCCCCCGGGCGGGCGCCCGGGGCGCGGAGACGAGGTGGTGCACGGTGTCGAGCGCGGAGGCGGCCGGACCGGTCGGCGGGACGTCGGACGACCCGGCCGAGGGGGCGCCGGGGCGGCGTCCCGGGTCCGCGGTGGTGCCGACGGGGCCCGCGCCGGTGCTCCCGCGCGTCCGGGGCCCGCAGGACCTGCGCGTCCTCGGCCCCGACGAGCTGCGCCGCCTCGCGGAGGAGGTGCGCGTCCACCTCGTCGAGTCGGTGGCCCGCACCGGCGGCCACCTCGGCCCGAACCTCGGCGTCGTCGAGCTGACCATCGCGGTCCACCGGGTCTTCGACTCGCCCTCCGACACGGTGGTCTTCGACACCGGGCACCAGTCCTACGTGCACAAGCTGCTGACGGGCCGCCAGGACCTGTCGACGCTGCGGACGCGCGGCGGCGTGGCCGGCTACCCCAGCCGCGCCGAGTCGGACCACGACGTCGTCGAGAACTCCCACGCCAGCACGTCGCTGTCGTGGGCCGACGGCATCGCCCGCGGGCGGGCGCTCACCGGTGAGCCCGGACGGCTCACGGTCGCGGTCGTCGGCGACGGGGCGCTCACGGGCGGCATGGCCTGGGAGGCCCTCAACAACATCGCCGCGGCGCAGGACCGCCCCCTCGTCATCGTCGTCAACGACAACGAGCGCAGCTACGCACCGACCATCGGCGGTCTGGCGCACCACCTCTCGACGCTGCGGGCGACGCGCGGCTACGAGCGCTTCCTCGGGTGGGGCAAGCAGGCGCTGCGCCGGGGAGGGACCCCGGGGCGCCTCGCGTACGACACCCTCCACGGGGTCAAGAAGGGCCTCAAGGACATCGTCGCCCCGCAGGGGATGTTCGAGGACCTGGGTCTGAAGTACCTCGGCCCGGTCGACGGCCACGACCTCGAGGCGCTCGAGCGGGCGCTCGCGGCGGCCAAGGACTTCGGCGGGCCGGTCATCGTCCACGCGCTGACGAACAAGGGCCAGGGGTACGCCCCCGCGCTCGCCGACGCGGCCGACCAGTTCCACGCCGTCGGGGTCATCGACCCGGTGACGGGGGCGCCCGTGCCCGCCGGCGGTGCGCCGAAGCGGGCCTCCTGGACGTCGGTGTTCGCCGACGAGGTGCTCGAGGTGGCGCGGGAGCGGGACGACGTCGTGGGCGTCACCGCCGCGATGCTCATCCCCGTGGGCCTCCACAAGATGGCCGAGGCGATGCCCGACCGGGTCGTCGACGTCGGCATCGCCGAGCAGCACGCCACGACCTCGGCGGCCGGCATGGCCTTCACCGGCCTGCACCCGGTCGTCGCGCTCTACGCGACCTTCCTCAACCGCGCCTTCGACCAGGTGCTCCTCGACGTCGCCCTGCACCGGGCCGGGGTGACCTTCGTCCTCGACCGCGCCGGGATCACCGGGCCGGACGGGCCCAGCCACCACGGCATGTGGGACATGGCGCTCCTGCAGCACGTCCCCGGCCTGCGCCTGGCGGCGCCGCGCGACGGGGCGACCCTGCGCGAGGAGCTGCGCGAGGCCGTCGCCGTCGACGACGCCCCCACGGTCGTGCGCTTCCCCAAGGGCTCCGCGCCGGAGGACGTCCCGGCCCTCGAGCGCCTCGGCGGGCCGCAGGCGTGGGGCGCACCGGACCTGCTGGCGCGCAGCGGCGCCCGGCGTGGCGGGGGCGGGGCGGACGTCCTCGTCGTCGCCGTCGGCGCCCTCGCCGCGCTCGGCCTGGACGTCGGACGTCGGCTCGACGCGCAGGGCGTGTCCTCGACCGTCGTCGACCCGCGCTGGGTCCTGCCCGTGCACCCCGCGCTGCTGGAGGCGTGCGCGGCGCACCGCCTCGTCGTCGTCGTCGAGGACGGGCTGCGCACCGGTGGCGTCGGCTCGCGGCTGCGCGACGAGCTGGCCGACGCCGGCGTGCGCGTCGACGTCCGCTGCGTCGGCGTGCCCGTCGCTTTCGTCGACCACGCCGAGCGGGCGCAGGTCCTCGAGGAGCTGGGCATCACCGCCCAGGACGTCGCCCGCGACGTGCTCGAGCGGGTGGCCGCCCTCGACGGCGACGCCGGGGCGGGTGCCGGCCCCGCCGAGCAGGTGCGCTCGCAGGGCTGAGCCGCTCGGGGCGCGCCGGGCTCAGGCGGGGGCGCCGCCGGGGGCGTCCGCGGCGCCCCGCATCGCGACCGCGAGGTCCGGCGCCAGGAGGTCGACCTGCCACGGACGGGCGCCGCCCGCGGCCAGGGCGCGGCGCAGGCCGGCCTCGTCGAGCGGGGAGGGCGGCTCCCAGCAGGTGCGCCGCAGCAGGTCCGGCTGCAGGAGGTTCTCGACGGGGACGTCCAGCTCCTCGGACCGGGCGGCGACGACGTCGCGCGCCGCGGCCAGGCGTGCCGCGGCGGCCGGGTCCTTGTCCTTCCACGAGCGCGGGGGCGGGGGCCCGCTGGACGGCGTGGAGGTGGGGGGCAGGTCGCGCTCGGGCAGCGCCTGGCCGCGGCGCACCGCCTCGAGCCAGGTGGCCGCGCGCCGCCGGTTGGCCGGGCCCGAGAAGACGGGCAGGGCGGCCAGCGCCGCCGGGGAGGTCGGCATCGCCGTCGCGGCCGCGACGACGGCGCGGTCGGGCAGCACGCGGCCGGGGGAGACGTCGCGGCGCTGGGCGATGCGCTCGCGCTCCTCCCACAGCTCGCGGACGACGGCGAGCTGGCGTCGGGAGCGGACGGCGTGCAGGCCCGAGGTGCGGCGCCAGGGGTCCGTGCGCGGCGGGGCGGGCGGCGCGTCGCGGACCGCGGCGAACTCCTGCCGGGCCCAGTCGAGCTTGCCCTGCTCGTCGAGGACGGCGAGGAGCGCGTCCCGCAGCGGCAGGAGCAGCTCGACGTCGAGCGCCGCGTACCGCAGCCACGGCTCGGGCAGCGGGCGCGTGGACCAGTCGACCGCGGAGTGCTCCTTGGCCAGGTCGACGCCGAGGAGCCGCTGGAGGACCGCAGCGAGGCCCACGCGGGGGAAGCCGGCGAGACGGGCGCCGAGCTCGGTGTCGACGAGGTCGCCGCCCGGGCGCATCCCGACGTCGGCGAGGCACGGCAGGTCCTGCCCGGCGGCGTGGAGCACCCACTCGGCGTCGCCGGCGGCGTCGGCGAGGACGGACAGGTCGGGCAGCGCGTCGGGGTCGACGAGCAGCGTGCCCGTGCCCGCCCGGCGCAGCTGGACGAGGAAGGCGCGCTGGCCGTAGCGGTAGCCCGAGGCCCGCTCGGCGTCGACGGCCAGGGGACCGGTGCCCGCGGCGAGGCGCTCCGCGGCGTCGGCGAGGGCGGCGGCGTCGGCCACGACCTCCGGGACGCCCTCGGCGGGCTCGGTGAGCACCGGCAGCGCGGGCGCGTCGTCCTCGGCGGTCGCCGGGGCGTCACCGCTCCCGGGGGCGCCGGCGGGGCCGGGCGGCGCCGCCGCCGCGGTGCGGGGCTGGCCGTCGGTCATGGGGCCACCGTAGGCCCGCCCGCCGCGGTGCCCCGGGAGGTGCTGGTGCTGGTGCCCGTGGTGGGCCCGGTGCCGGGCAGGTGCGGCGGTCGCGCGTCCGTACCCGGTCACGCGACCGCCGCGCACCCGGTGCGGGTGCGCGGCGGCGGAGCAGCGTCGTGGGGCCGTCGGGGCGCGCGGCCGGGTCGGGCGGTCAGCTGACGAGGCCTGCCCGCAGGGTGATGGCGACCATCTCGGCGCGGTCGCCGGTGCGCAGCTTGCGGGCGATGCGGGCGAGGTGGCTCTTGACCGTGAGGGCGGACAGGCCGAGGGCCTCGCCGACGTCGCGGTTCGAGCGGCCCTCGGCGACGAGGGAGATGACCTGGACCTCGCGCTCGGAGAGGTCCTCCCACGCGCCCGTGGGCGGCACGGCGTCGAGGCGGCGCGCCGGGCGCAGGGGGCCGCCGTCCTCGTCGACCGGGTCGACGACGAGGTAGCAGCGGGCGCCCGCGGCCAGGGCGGCGCCCGCGGC
>NZ_JABEMA010000262.1 GCF_013004605.1 Pseudokineococcus marinus | reverse complement strand
GCCGCCTGAGCGCGACGGGGCGCCCGCCCGCTGCGGCGGCCGGGCGCTCCAGCCGTCGGCCTCGGTCACGCCCGGCGCGTCGACTCCCGCTCGACCACCGCGAACGGCGCGACGACGTCCTCCTCCGCCGCCGCCGGCTTGGCCATGCGGCGCAGCAGGAGACGCACCACCTCCTCGACCATCGCGTCGTGCCCGGGCGCCACGCTCGAGAGCGACGGCACGCTCGTGGCGGCCTCGCGGACGTCGTCGAAGCCGACGACGAGGACGTCGTCGGGCACGCGCAGACCTCCGTCGGCGAGGCCCCGCAGCACCCCGAGCGCCAGGGTGTCGGTGAGGGCGACCACCCCGTCGACCGGCTCCCCCGCGGCCAGCGCACGTCCGCAGCGGACGCCGTCCTCCAGCGCCGTGCCCAACGTCACCGCGCGGACCCGCGCCCCGGGCGCCGCGCGGACGGCGTCGCGCACGCCTCGCGCCCGCAGCCGGAAGGCGTCGCCGTCGTGGCCCCCGGGCTCGTCGAGCTGCTCCCACGGGGGGCTGCCGACGACGGCGAGGCGCCGGCACCCCCGCTCGAGGAGCAGCGCGGCCGCCGCCCGGGCGCCCTCGATGTTCGCCATGCCGACGTGGTCCACCCGCCGCAGGTCCTGGCGCTCGCCCAGGGCGACCACGGGGAGGTCACCCGCGAGGGCGCGCACGTCACCGCCGAGCCCGACGGCCGACAGCACGAGGCCGTCGTAGGCGCCGCCGCGCGAGTCCCGCACCGCCGCCGCCTCCCCCTCGGGGCTGGCGCCGGTCTGCTCGACGACCAGGCGCAGCCCCTCGCGCGCGAGCCGCGCGGCGAGGCGCCCCGCGAGCTGCCCGAAGTACGGCGCGTCGAGGGACGGGACGGCCAGGCCCACGACCCCGGTGCGCCCCCGCCGCAGGCTGCGAGCGGCGACGTTGAGCCGGTAGCCGAGCCTCTCGCTGGCCTCCAGCACGGCCCGGCGCACCTCGGGGCTCGTCGCCCGGCGCCCGGTGAGGACGTTGGAGACCGTCATCGGGGAGACGCCGGCGGCGGTCGCGACGTCACGCATGGTGACCACGTCGGACCTCCAGCGCTCGTGCCGCGGGCGGCGGGCGGACGGCGACGCTAGCAGCGCCACCACGCCCGGCGGGGCGTGGACAGCCGCCGAGTTTATCGATACAACAGGCGGCGAGCCGGGCGACGAGGACCGGCCCCCGTCCCACCCCGAGGAGACCGACCGCGATGACCACCGACCGCTCCCCCGAGACGACGGGCGCGAGCCCGACGGCGGCCGCGCGCGCCTCCGGCGTCGTCGACCTCGACCTGCCGGGCCCCACCATCAGCCGCCACCTCTACGGCCACTTCGCCGAGCACCTCGGCCGCTGCATCTACGACGGCTTCTTCGTCGGGGAGGACTCCGACGTGCCGAACGAGGGCGGCATCCGCCTCGACGTCGTCGAGGCCCTGCGCGCCGCCGGCATCCCCAACCTGCGCTGGCCGGGCGGCTGCTTCGCCGACGAGTACCACTGGCGCGACGGCGTCGGCCCGCGCGAGGAGCGGCCCCGCATGGTCAACAGCCACTGGGGCGACGTGGTGGAGGACAACAGCTTCGGCACCCACGAGTTCATGGCGCTGTGCGAGCTCCTCGGCGCCGAGCCGTACGTCTCGGCCAACGTCGGCTCGGGCACGGTGCACGAGAACGCGGACTGGGTGGAGTACCTCACCCGGGCCGACGACAGCCCCATGGCCGCGCTGCGCCGGGCCAACGGGCGCGACGAGCCCTGGTCCGTGCGCTTCTGGGGCCTCGGCAACGAGCCGTGGGGCTGCGGCGGCGGCATGCGCGCCGAGGCCTACGCCGACCTCGCGCGGACCTTCGGCACCTACAGCCGCGACCACGGGGGCAACGAGCTCTACCGGATCGCGGCGGGGGCGGCCGAGGCCGACTACCGCTGGACCGAGGTCCTCATGAAGGCCCTCGGCCACGAGATCGGCGGGACGCGACGGACCGGTCACGGCACGGGCACCTACCAGGCCGTCTCGTTCCACTACTACACGGTGCCGGGGCCCTGGGAGCACAAGGGCAGCGCCACCGACTTCGACGAGGACGAGTACTTCCGCACCATGGTCGAGGCGCAGAGGCTCGAGGGGATCCTGTCCGGCCACGCCGCCGTCATGGACGCCTACGACCCCCAGCGCCGGGTCGGGCTCGTCCTCGACGAGTGGGGCGCCTGGTACGACGTCGAGCCGGGCACGAACCCCGGGTTCCTGTTCCAGCAGAACAGCCTCCGCGACGCGCTCCTGGCCGGCCTGCACTTCGACGCCTTCCACCGCCACGCCGAGCGGCTCGTCATGGCCAACATCGCCCAGACGGTCAACGTGCTGCAGTCCATGGTCCTCACCGACGGCGAGGCCATGGTCCTCACGCCGACCTACCACGCCTTCACGATGAACCGCGGGCACCACGACGCCGCCCGCCTGCCGCTCGCGTGGCGCACCGCGGAGCCGGTGCGCTCCGTCGGCGGGACGGACCTCACGACGCTGACGGCGACCGCCAGCACGAAGGACGGCGCCGTCCTCGTCTCGCTGACCAACCTCGAGACGAGCGGCGGGGTGGACGTCGAGCTCGACCTGCGCGGGGGCGCCGTCGGCGCACCGGAGGCCACCGTGCTCACGGCCGCCTCGACGTCGGCGCACAACACCGTGGAGCAGCCGGACGCCGTCGCACCCGCTGCGCACGAGGCGTCGGTGGACGGCTCGGTGCTCCGCGTGCACGTGCCCGCGCACAGCTTCGTCACCGTCCGGCTCCCTCTGGCGGGCTGACGGCGGCGACCGTCCACGGCCCGGCGTCCCCGGGCCGTGGACGGGCGGGGCCGGGGCGCCCGCCGTAGCGTCGCGCCCACCCGCCCCCGCCGACAGGAGACGCCGTGCGCCGCCGCCCCGCCCCCGTCCTCGCGCTCGTGCTCTCGAGCGCCGTGCTCGCCGGCTGCTCGGGCGCCCGCGACCTGCCGCGCGACACCATCGACATGACGCCGTGGAACGAGACCGGGGACGCCGCCGACCGCGTCGCCGCCCTCGAGCCCGACGCCGCGGACCGCCTGGACGACCGAGCCGACGCCCGTGAGGAGGCTGCGGACGAGCGCGCCGAGGAGGCGCGCGAGGAGCTCGAGGACTGCGGCGACCCCGACGACGCCCGCGAGCTCGAGGTCTCCGCCGGCGGCGCCGAGATGGTCGTCGTCGTGCCCGCCGAGGACGACGACGACGCGGTCGAGGACCTCGAGGACTACCGCGAGGACGCTGACGCCGGCCCGGTCTGCTGGGTGGTCGTCCGCGTCGACAACACCGAGGGCGACCAGGTGGTCGACCTGCCGCGCGTCGAGGTCGTCACCGCGGACGGGCGGCAGGTGCGCCTGGAGCGCGCCTCCGACGCGCTGTCCGGCTGGGCGGACCGCCGGGCGGACGACGACGACGCGGCCGTGCGCGCCGTCGAGCTGACGGCGGGCCTCACGGGCGTCGTCGGGCCGGGCGACGAGGGCGACCTCGTCTTCGTCGCCGCCACCGACCTCGACGACCCCCGCGGCGTCCGCCTGCAGCCCTCCGACGGCGCCCCGCTCGTCGACGCCTCCTCCTGACGGCGCTCCCCCGGCGGCGCCGACCGCGACGGCGCCCCCGGGGTCAGCGCGGCCGCACCTCCAGCCGCAGGCCGTCGCGGGGGCGCATCGTCACGAGGGCGTCGACGCGCACCCGCGCCCCCGGCGCCGGGTGCACCGACGCCCCGCGCAGGAGCTCGGCGAGCACGAGCGTCGTCTCGACGAGCGCGAAGTCGCGCCCGATGCAGAGGCGGGGCCCGGCGCCGAAGGGCGTGTAGGCGGTCCGGGCCCCGCGGGACAGACCCTCCTCGAAGCGCTCCGGGCGGTAGGCCTCCGGGTCGGGGAACAGCTCGGGGCGCCGGTGCAGCAGCCACGGGCTGATGATCGCCGTCGTCCCCGCCGGCACGGTGACGCCGTCGAGCACGTCCTCGGCGACGGCGCGCCGGCTCACCACCCACGCGGGCGGGAAGAGCCGCAGCGACTCCTCGACCGCGGCGCGGGTGCGGACGAGGGCGCGCAGGTCCTCCCAGGCGGGCGCCCGCCCACCCCGCTCGTCCCCGCCGCCGAGGACCGCGTCGAGCTCCTCGGCGACGCGGCGCTGGGCGCCCTGCTCCTGCGCGAGGAGGTGCAGCGTCCACGTCAGCGCCGACGCGACCGTCTCGTGCCCGGCGATGACCATCGTCACCAGCTCGTCGCGCAGGCCCTCGGGCGCCAGGTCGCCGCTGTCCACGGCCCTCAGCAGCAGGCCCAGCAGGTCCTCGCCGGCGGCCCCCTGCGCGCGGCGGCGCGCGACGACGGCGGCGCTCGCCGCGTCGAGCTCGGCCACGGCGCGACGGAGCCTG
>NZ_JABEMA010000261.1 GCF_013004605.1 Pseudokineococcus marinus | reverse complement strand
CGGGCGCGCCTGCTCGCCGGCGTCCGGGCGGGCGTCCCCGACGCCGCGCTGCGCGGCGACGAGCGGCCGGGCGCCTCGCTGCCCGGCACGGCGATGCTCACGCTGCCGGGCTGCGACGGCGACGCCCTGCTCTACCTCCTCGACGCGCGCGACGTGGCCGTCTCCACCGGCAGCGCCTGCAGCGCAGGGGCGCTGCGGCCCAGCCACGTGCTCGCGGCGATGGGCGTGCCCGACGACGACGCGCGGGGAGCGCTGCGGGTGAGCCTCGGGCGCACGAGCACGACCGAGGACGTCGACCGGCTCGTCGCCGTCCTGCCCGAGGTCGTCGCCGCCGCCCGGCGGGCCCGGGCGGCGACCCGGCCCACGGCTCCGGGCGCCCCCCGGCCGGCCGCGACGGCGGGGGTCTGATCCGTGCGGGTCCTGGCCGCCATGAGCGGTGGCGTCGACTCGGCGGTCGCGGCGGCCCGCGCCGTCGACGCCGGGCACGACGTCGTCGGCGTCCACCTCGCCCTCTCGCGCGGCGCCGCAGCGGGGGACGGTGCGCCGGGCCCGGCGCCCGCGCGGGCCCGCGGCTGCTGCACGGTGGAGGACGCCGGCGACGCCCGCCGGGCCGCCGACGTCCTCGGCATCCCCTTCTACGTCTGGGACCTCTCCGAGCGCTTCCAGGCCGACGTCGTCGACGACTTCACCGCCGAGTACGCGGCCGGGCGCACGCCCAACCCGTGCGTGCGCTGCAACGAGCGGGTCAAGTTCGCCGCCCTGCTCGACCGCGCCCTGGCGCTCGGCTTCGACGCCCTCGCCACGGGCCACTACGCGCGGCTGGAGCCCTCCGCCGACGGCGGACCGCCGACCCTGCACCGCGCGCGCGACGCGGCGAAGGACCAGTCCTACGTGCTCGCCGTCCTGCCGCCCGAGCGCCTCGCGCGGGCGCTGCTGCCCCTCGGCGACGCGGCGTCCAAGGCGGAGGTGCGCGAGGAGGCGGCGCAGCGGGGCCTCGCCGTCGCCGAGAAGCCCGACAGCCACGACATCTGCTTCGTCCCCGGCGGGGACACGCGGGCCTGGCTCGCCGAGCGCGTGCCGCGGCGGCCCGGGCTGGTGCGCGACGAGGACGGCGCCGTCCTCGGTGAGCACGACGGGGCGGCCGGCTTCACCGTCGGCCAGCGGCGTGGCCTGCGGGTGGGCCGGCCGGCCGTCGACGGGAAGCCGCGCTACGTGCTCTCGCTCTCCGTGGCCTCGGGCGACGTCGTCGTCGGGCCCGCCGAGCGCCTCGAGCGCACCCGCGTCGTCGGTGGCGCCCCGGTGTGGGCCGGGCCGCCCCCGGCCGCGGGGCACCGGCTGGGGGCCCAGCTGCGCGCCCACGGCGCGGAGGTGCCGTGCGTCCTGGCCGGCACGGACCCGCTCGTCGTCGACCTGGCGGAGCCGGTCCGCGGCGTCGCCCCGGGCCAGACCGTGGCCCTCTACGACGGCACCCGCGTGGTCGGCTCGGCCACGGTCGAGCGCGCCGCCTGAGGCCCCGCGGGGTGCGGCCGCCGGCAGCCGGCGGTCCGGGCGCGTCCGGCGCCGCGGCTACCGTCGCGGCGTGACCACCGGCGAGCCCTCCCCGAGCCCCGACGACCCGCGGGCGGCGGCCCCGGACGGGGAGCCCGCCGCCGCGCTGCTGGGGCGGCTGAGCGGCACCGGCTCGTGGCCCGAGCAGGACCCGCTCGAGGCGGCGCGGACCGTCGTCGGGGAGCTCGGCCCCGCTCCCGGCCTGCCGCACGTCGTCGAGATGCCCGGCCGCGGTCCCGGCGCCGAGATGGTCGGGCGCACCGCCGCGCTGCTCGTCGGCCTGCCCGTGGACCTGCAGCCCTCCGGGTGGCGCTTCGTCGACCGGCCCGGCCGCGACCTCGAGCGCGCCCGCAGCCTGCGCCGCTCGGACCTCGACGCCCTCGCGGAGGCCGCCGACGGCTGGGCGGGCGAGCTCAAGGCCCAGGTCGCGGGCCCGTGGACGCTGGCCGCCTCGGTGAGGCTGGGCCGCGGCGAGCGCTCGACGACCGACGCCGGCGCCCGCCGCGACGTCGTGGCCTCGCTCGCCGAGGGCGTCCGCGAGCACCTCGCCGAGGTGGCCCGGGCCGTCCCCGGGGCCGAGCTCGTGCTGCAGCTGGACGAGCCGTCGCTCCCCGCGGTGCTCGACGGCCGCCTCCGCCGCTCCAGCGGTTTCGGTCACCTCGAGCCCGTCCCGGCCGAGGAGGTCGAGGTCGGGCTGCGCGCCGTCGTCGACGCCGCACGGAGCGCCGGGGCGCGGCACGTCGTCGTCCACTCCTGCGCGGACGACGCGCCCGTCCCCGTCCTGCGGGCCTCCGGCGCCGACGGGCTGTCGCTCGACCTCGCCCGGCTCGGCGCCGCGGCGTGGGAGTCGGTCGCCGTGGCGGTCGAGGACGGGCGACGGCTGTGGGCGGGGCTCGACCTCGCCGGCCCGTCACCGCTGCCGGGCGTGGACGCGCTCGTGGCCGCGGTGCGGGACCCGTGGCGACGGGTGGGGCTGCCGCTCGCCGGGCTGGCCGACGTCGTCCTCACCCCGGCGTGCGGCCTGGCCGGCGTCGACCCCGCCCGGGCCCGGGCGGCGCTGCGGCGCCTGCGCGAGGTCTCCGGGGCCCTGGCCGAGGTGGCCGAGGGCTGAGCGCCCTCTCCGCGGTGATGGATGCCCGGGCGCACTACCACGCTGGGTGACGGGTCGGGGGAGGCATGAGTCACTCGTACGGGTGAAGCGGCGGGCGCCGTCGTCGCGCGCCGTCCGGTCGCCCGGAGTTGGTCCGCCGTTTCCGTCCAGACCATTGCCCCGCTGTGACGCTTCTGACACGGTACGACTCGCGTCCGCATGTGACACCGATGTCCGCCTTGGCCGTCACGTCACGGACGTCCCATCCGCACGTGACCACCGAGTGACGAAGGCCCCCTCGAGGGGCTGTCGAAGGAGCCTCCATGAAGCTGATCAGCGCCCTCACCGCCGGCACCCTCCTCGCTGCCGGCGGCGTCGTGGCCGTGGCGGGCCCCGCCATGAGCTCCTCGGGCCTCACGACCCGCTGCAACGGCACCGCCGACGGCGTGACCATCCCCGGCGACCTCGTCGTCCCCCGCGACGCCTCGTGCGACCTCACCGGCGTCACGGTCACGGGGACGACCCGCGTCGCCGCGGGTGGTGACCTCGTCGCCGAGGGCACCACCTTCCAGGGCGCCGTCACCGTCGCCGAGGACGGCTACGTCGGCCTGGTCGACTCCAGCGTCGCCGGCCGCGTCACCTCCCGCCAGGGCTTCGGCGTGACCCTCGAGGGCAGCAGCGCCCAGTCGCTCGTCACGCGCGCCGTCGAGGGCTCCCAGGTCGAGACGGTGACGTGGGTCGAGGCGGGCAGCACCGTGGGCGGCCTCGTCGACGCCCGCGCGGGCGAGCTCCTCCTGTCCTCCTCGGTGGTCACCGGGAACGTGCGCGGCCTCGGGACGCTCTACACCGACGTCGTCGACTCGGTGGTCGACGGCACCCTCGAGGTGCGCGACAACGTCGAGGGCGGCGTCTTCTGCGAGAGCGAGGTCTACGGCGACGCGACCTACGCGGGCAACATGTCGGTGCTCCAGCTCGGCGCCGACGGGCCGGTCGAGGTCTGCGAGCAGATGAGCGTCTGGGGCGGCGACGTCGCGGTCGTCGACAACGACGCCGAGATCGTCCTCGACCAGAACATCGTCCGCGGCGACGTGACCCTCACCGGCAACGACCCGATGCCGACCGTCGGGCCGGACAACCGCGTCCGCGGCACCGTCAACGGCATGTCGCAGGCCGAGGCCGAGGCGATGGTCGCGCCGCAGGAGCTCGCCCGCTCCGTCGAGAAGGCCGCTGCGTCGCCCATGGCGCGCACGGCCGTCGAGGCCCCGACGGTCGAGTCCGTGCTCGAGCGCGAGGACGGCCGCCGCGCCGCCGTCGAGCAGCGCACCGCCGACGCCGAGGCCGCCGCTGCCGCCGCGGGCCCGATCGCCTGACGCCGGCCGCCGGTCCGCCCGGCAGCACCACCCGGGGCCGCCCGGTCCGCCCTCCCGGGGGCGGACCGGGCGGCTCTGCCGCGTCAGCGGCCCGAGGGAGTGGTCGTCGGGCTCACGGGCGGGAGGACGCGCCGCGGCGCCAGACGTGGGGCGTCGTGGTGGTGACCGGGACCAGCCCGGCCCGCTCGAGCACGGGCCGGGAGCCGGGGCTGCAGTCGCTGTGCAGGAGCCCCTCGCCGAGGCGCAGGGCCGAGCGCGCCCGCGCCGCCGTCAGCGCGCGGTGGACGCCGCGCCGGCGCCACCCGGCGCGGACGGCAACCTCCTGTGGGCGCACGCCAACCGCTGCGTGCGCGAGCGCGACCTCGAGGCGATGTTCGTCACCGGGCCGGGCCACGGCGGGCCGGCGATCGTCGCGAGCACCTGGCTCGAGGGCACGTGGTCC
>NZ_JABEMA010000260.1 GCF_013004605.1 Pseudokineococcus marinus | reverse complement strand
CCGCCGCCGTGGCGGCGGCCGTCCTGGCCGGGGGGCCGTGGGCGAGCGCCGTCCTCGAGGCGGTGCGGCGCGGCCAGCGCCTCGACGCCACCGCGCAGGGGCTGGTGCTGCGCGGGGGCGCCGCCATCGGCGCGCTGGAGCGGGCGGCCGTGGCGGCCACCCTCCTGGCCGGGTGGCCCGAGGGGCTCGCCGTCGTGCTCGCCGTCAAGGGCCTCGGCCGCTACGACGAGCTGCGCACCTCCGCCGACGCCGCCGAGCGCTTCATCGTCGGCACCTTCGCCAGCACCCTGTGGGCGGCCGCGTGCGCGGGCACGGCGGCGCTGGCCACGGGGTGACGCCGTGGTGCGCCGCGCCTCAGACGGCGCGGCGGGGGCGCTGCGAGCGGAGCCACCAGAGCCCCAGGACCGGCAGCACGAGGGGCACGTAGCCGTACCCGGCGCCGAAGCCCGACCAGACGGTCGCGTCGGGGAAGGCCACCGGGTCCTCGACGGACAGCAGGCCGACGGTGAGGACCCCGACGAGCTCGACGGTCACCGAGACGAGCGCCACGCGCCGCGAGCGCTCGCTGGAGCGCACGAGGGCGACCGTCGCGACGACGTAGACGGCGGCCGCCAGCGCCGACAGCAGGTAGGCGAGCGGCGCCGCGGAGAAGTCCGTGGCGATCTGCACGAGCGCCCGGGCGCTCGCGGACAGGGCGAAGACGGCGTACACGGCCACGAGGAGCCGCCCCGGGCCCGAGCGCAGGGCCGGGCGCACGTCGGACGTCGCGGCGGCCCCCCGGGCGCCGGCAGGGGGGTCGCCGGCAGGGGGCTCGCCGACGGGGTCACGGCGGGGTCGCGCCACGGGTCACCCGTTCCAGATCTGCTCGAGCCGCAGCACGAGCACGGCGGTGGTCACGGCGGTGACGGCGAGGACGCCGTTGCCCCACCGGCTGCGGTCGGCCAGCCCCCAGAACACGCCGGCGGGCAGCAGCAGGACGATGGTGAGCAGGTAGCCCGCGAAGGTCGCCGTCGACAGGGGCCGGGTGCCGGTGACGACGAGCACCGTCGCGATGACGGCCTGGACGAGGATCGCGGCCTCCAGCACGGCCGCCAGCAGCAGCTGGCCCCCGGACGGCCGCGCCGCCCGCACCGCGCCCACCAGCGACCACACGGCGAGCGCCAGCGACAGGGCGCCGAGCAGCAGGGCCAGGGGGGCGAGCACGGCAGCAGCGTAGGAGGGCGGCGCGGCCCGACCCGCCGGGCTCCCGTGCAGCCCCCGTGGTCCGGCCCGGCCCGGACCCCGCGCCTCGTCGGCCCCCGACGGGCGAGGCGCACCGGTCGGCGCGTCTGCCTAGGGTCGCCGCATGAGCACGGACGCGACGAGCCCCGCCCAGCGCAGCCCCGAGGACGCCGCCGGGGGGTCCGCCGGCACGAGCGCCGCCGGGGCCGTACGGGCCCCGGAGGACGGCCGGACGAGGTCGTCCGTCGCCGGGGTCACGGGCCCGGTGTCGGACGGCGCGCACGCGTACGCCTCGGGACCGGGCGCGCACCCCCTGCTGCTCGTGCGGCACGGGCAGACGGAGTGGTCCCTCGACGGGCGCCACACCGGAAGGACCGACATCCCGCTCACCGAGGAGGGCGAGGCGCAGGCCCGCGCCCTGCGCGACCTCCTCGCGCCGTGGGACGTGCGCGCGGTGCGGGTCAGCCCGCTGCAGCGGGCCCGCCGCACCGCCGAGCTGGCGGGGCTCGGCGACCACCTCGAGCTCGTCGAGGACCCCGACCTCGTCGAGTGGGACTACGGCAGCGTCGAGGGGAAGTCGACGCCGCAGGTGCGCGAGGAGCTCGGCTACGAGTGGAAGATCTTCGACCACGGCGTGGCCCCGGGGCGCACCCCCGGCGAGCTGGTGCAGGACGTCGCCGCCCGCACCGCTCACGCCCTCGCGCGCGTGCGCCCCCTCCTCGACGAGGGCCCCGTCTGCCTCGTGGCGCACGGGCACTCGCTGCGCATCCTCGCGGCCACGTACCTGGGCCTGCCGCCCAGCGCCGCCGCCGCGCTGGAGCTGAGCCCGGCGTCGCTGAGCGTGCTGGGCGAGAACCACCAGGTGCCCACCGTGCGGCAGTGGAACCTCAGCCCCTCCTGAACCTCAGCCCCTCCCGAGCCTCGTCCCCTCGTGGAGCCGAGCCCGCCCGGACCTGAGCCTCTCCTCCCCCGGCGCCGCCCCCCGCGACGCGGCTCGTGACCCCGAGCACCGGGTCGGGGCGTCGCCGGAGGGCGCACGGGCCGAGCAGTGGCAGACTTCTCGACCGTGCGCCCGGGGCGCGGTCGCCGCACCGCCCCCGCCGGGCGCCACTCCTCGAGCAGGACGGACGATGCGCGTGTCGGGCAACACCTCCATCCACCACGAGGGCACCGCCCTGCTCGGCACGAGCGCGGTCGAGGCGCCCGTCGTCGTCACGTCGGCGTCGATGGAGGAGCGGCTCGCCCCGACCCTGCGCCGCCTGCGCATGCGCCCCGGCACGCTCGCCTCGCTGGCGGGCATCGAGGAGCGCCGCTGGTGGGGCGAGGAGGAAGACGCCGCGCAGGGCGCCGCCCGTGCGGGGCGCCAGGCCCTCGAGGCCGCGGGCGTCGAGCCCGGCCAGGTCGGGCTGCTCGTCAACACGTCCGTCTACCGCGCCAACCTCGAGCCGTCGGTGGCCGTCGGCATCCACCACGCGCTGGGGCTGCCGACCTCGGCGCTCAACTTCGACATCACCAACGCCTGCCTCGGCTTCGTCAACGCGCTCACGCTCGCGGCGACGATGATCGAGAACGGGCAGATCCGCTACGCCCTCGTCGTCGACGGCGAGGACGCCCGCCCGGTGCACGAGTCCACCCTGCGGCGGCTGTCCGCCGAGGACGCCACCCGGCGCGACTACACCGACGCCTTCGCCACCCTCACCCTCGGCTCGGGCGCCGCGGCGGCCGTGCTCGGCCCGGCCGAGGACCACCCCGGCGCCCCGCAGGTCCTCGGGGGCGTGTCCCGGGCCCGCAGCTCGGCCCACGAGCTCTGCGTCGGCAGCAACGACGGCATGGTCACCGACGCCCGCGGCCTGCTCGAGGAGGGCATGCAGCTCGTCGGCGACGCCTGGGACGACGCCCGGGCCGACGGCTGGGAGTGGAAGGACATGGACCGCTACGTCCTCCACCAGGTGAGCACCGTCCACACCCGCGCCCTCGTGGAGCGCATCGGCATCGACCCCGAGCGCGTGCCGCTGACCTTCCCGCGCTGGGGCAACGTCGGGCCGGCCGCCCTGCCCATGACGCTGGCGGCCGAGGCGCCGTCGCTGCGCCCCGGCGACCGGGTGCTCTGCATGGGCGTCGGCTCCGGCCTCAACACGGCCATGACGGAGATCCGCTGGTGAGGGGCTCCCCCTCCCCCCTCGCCGCACCCCCCACCCGCTCCCGCGCCACCGCTCCGGGGGCCCCCGACGTCGACCCGGCGTCGCTGCCCGGCGTCGACCCGCGCTGGTCGCGCCTCGTCGAGGCGCCGAGCGTCGACGGGACGCGGCGGACGTGGCACCTGCTCGACGGGGCCGGCTCCCTGGAGGGCGAGGAGCCCGCAGGCACCGTGCTCGCCGTCCACGGCAACCCCACGTGGTCCTACCTCTGGCGCGACGTCGTCGCCGCCGGCGTCGCGGGGGACGCCGCCGGGCGGCGCTGGCGCGTGGTCGCCGTCGACCAGCTCGGCATGGGCCTGTCCGACCGCCGCCCGCGCGCCGGGAGCGGCCCGTGGCGCCTGGCCGACCGCGTCGCCGACCTCGGGGCGCTCGTCGAGGTGCTCCGCGCGGGGACGGACGACGGCTGGCCGCCGGTCACCGGCCCCGTCGTCGCCCTCGGCCACGACTGGGGCGGCGTCGTCGTCACCGGGTGGGCGGGCGAGCACCCGGAGCAGGTGGCCGCCCTCGCGCTGACCAACACGGCGGTGCACGCGCCCGCGGGCGCCGCCCTGCCCCTCGCGCTGCAGGTCGTCACGGCCCCCGGCCTCCACGCGCTGGCGACCTCGCGCACCGACGCCTTCGTCCGCGCGGCCGCGGCCCAGCCGCGCCGCCGCCTCCCCGACGAGGTCCGCGCCGCCTACCGCGCGCCCTACCGCAGCGTCGCCGACCGGGCCGCCGTCGAGGGCTTCGTCGCCGACATCCCCTGGCGCGCCGACGACGTGAGCCGCCCGGCGCTCGACCGGGTCACGGCCGGCGCCGACGCCCTGGGGGCCGCCGACGTCCCGGCCCTCCTCGTGTGGGGCGTCCGCGACCCCGTCTTCGGCGAGCAGTACCTGCGCGACCTGCGGGCCCGGCTGCCGCGGGCCGACGTCCACCGGGTCGAGCGGGGCGGGCACCTCGTGCCCGAGGACGTCGACCTCGGCCCCCTCCTGCTGCGCTGGTTCGCCGCGCGCGGCGTCGGGAGCGGCGCCCCCGCGGCCGCCCCGGAGCCCGACCCGGCCCCGCACAGATCGG
>NZ_JABEMA010000026.1 GCF_013004605.1 Pseudokineococcus marinus | reverse complement strand
ATCCTCGACGTCGCGGGCCGCGCCTCGCTGCAGCGGGTGCCGATGCTCGAGCCCCTGCGGGGCACCCGGGCGACGACCGGTGCGCTGCTCGACCGCTGCGCCACGGCCGCCGAGCTCGTGCACGCCCCTGGACCCGCGGGCGCCGCTCAGCCCCGCGTGGGAGCCCCGGCCGGCGGCTGCCCGTCGTCCCACGTGTCGGGGTGCCCCCAGCGCTCGACGAAGGCCGCGCGGTCGCGCTCCACCTTCCGGCCGAGGCGAAGCATGGCGGACCAGAGGACGGCGAAGAGGGCGCCGAGGGCGAACATCGCCGGCAGGACGAGGCCACCGAGGACGACGACCGCCTGCAGCACCCACCCGAGCGCGATGCCCCACGGCCGCCGCACGAGCCCGGACGCCAGCAGCAGCACGACGGCCAGCCCGAGGCCGCCGCCCCAGACGAGACCGGCCGGGGCGTCCGAGAGCTGCGACGCGGCGAGGACGGCGAAGAAGACGAGGAACGCCTCGAGGACGAGCACCGAGGCGGCGAGGCGGGCGGTCACCGCGCCCCGCCGAGCGGTCCGTCGCCCGGGTCGTCCTCCGGGTCGGGGTCGACGCCGAGCCGCCCCGCGTCCTCGTCGCCGTCGAGGTCCAGCGGGTAGCCGAGGATGTCGAGCGGCTCGCGCTCGTCGCCGGGCCCGCCGTCGCCCTCGTCCTCGCCGCCCGCCGCGGGCCCGGCGCCGCGCGACCGCCCGGGCGCGTCGACGGCGGCCGCCCCCAGCAGCTGGCGCGCCTCGGCGGCCACCGTGACCGACCCGGTGACGAGGACCCCCCCGGACCCGCCGCCGCCGACGTCGGCGAGGTCGACGGCGGTCGCGATGGCCTGGTCGAGCCGCTCGGCGACGTGCACGCGGTCCTCCCCGAAGACGTCGCGGGCGATGCCGGCGAGGACCTCGACGTCCACGGCGCGCGGCGAGGAGGAGCGCGTGACGACGACCTCCTCGAGCGCCGGCTCCAGCAGCGACAGGATGCCCTCGGCGTCCTTGCCCTCGAGCACCCCGACGACGCCGACGCCGTGGCGGACGGCGAAGGCCTCCTCGAGCGCGTCGACGAGCGTCGCGACGCCGGCGGCGTTGTGGGCGGCGTCCGCCAGCACGAGCGGCGACGGGCGGAGCACCTCCAGGCGGCCGGGCGAGGCGACGTCGCCGAGGGCGGCCTCGAGCAGGGCGCCGTCGAGGGCGCGCTCCCCCCCGCCGAGCAGCGCCTCGACGGCGACGACGGCGAGCGCCGCGTTGTGCGCCTGGTGGGCGCCGTGCAGCGGCAGGAAGACGTCCTCGTAGCGCGCGGCCAGCCCCTGGACGGCGATGAGCTGGCCGCCGACGGCGACCGAGCGGCCCGCCAGGGCGAAGTGCTCGCCCTCGCGGACGACGCGCGTGCGCAGCTGGGCCGCCCGCTCGCCGAGCACCTCGCCCGCGCCGTCGGGCTGCAGGCCGACGACCGCGATGGCGTCCCGCCGCAGGATGCCGGCCTTCTCGCGGGCGATGTCCTCGACCGTCGGCCCGAGCAGCTCCGTGTGGTCCAGCGAGATGGGCGTGATCACCTGCACCGCCGACTCAACGACGTTCGTCGCGTCCCACGTCCCGCCCAGGCCGACCTCGACGACGGCGACGTCGACCGGCGCCTCGGCGAAGGCGGCGAAGGCCATGACGGCGAGCGCCTCGAAGTAGGTGAGCGGCACCTCGCCCGCCGTCCGCAGCTCGCCGTCGACGAGGGCGAGGTAGGGGGCGACGTCCTCGTGGAGGTCGGCGAAGGCGTCGTCGGCCAGGGGCAGGCCGTCGACGCTGATGCGCTCGGTGACGCTGTGCAGGTGCGGGCTGGTGAAGCGCCCGGTGCGCAGGTCGTGCTCGCGCAGCAGCCGCTCGGCGATGCGCGCGGTCGACGTCTTGCCGTTCGTGCCGCCGACGTGCACCACCGGGTAGGCCCGCTGCGGGTCGCCGAGGAGCTCCAGCGCCCGGCGCACCGGGTCGAGCCGCGGCTGCACCGCGTTCTCGGGGGTGCGGGAGAGCAGCTCGGCGTGCGCGGCGCGCAGCCGCTCCGCGGGCGTGCGGCCGGGGCCGCCTCCGGCGCTCACCGGGCCTCCACCCGGACGCGCACGCGGGCGCCGTCGCCGGCGGTCCCGTCGCTCACGCCCCCCGCCGGGTCCGCGGCCGCGGCCGCGAGGTCGCCGGCGGCGCCCCCGAGCTCGCGCGCCGCGTCGAAGGTGACGGCGCCCACGCTGTCGGCGAGCACCTCCCCCATGACCAGCCCCTGGTGGGCCATGACCGCCTCCCAGACCGGCTCGTCCCCGACGACCGTCAGCCGGATGCGGGTGCCGACGGCGAGACCGGCGTCGCGCCGCGCCTGCTGCACGAGCCGGACGACGTCGCGCGCCACGCCCTCGGCGGCGAGCTCCGGCGTCACCTCCGTCGCCAGCACGACCCAGCCCGCCCGGCCGGGCAGCACCTGCGCCGCCGTGCCGGCGGCCTGCTCCCCCACGACCCGCTGCACCTCGTACTCCCCCTCCTGCAGGGCGATCCCGCCGGCCATGACGGACCCGTCGTCGCCGACCTCCACGTCGCCGGCCTTGGCGGCGCGCAGCGCCACCTGCACCTGCTTCCCGAGCCGCGGGCCGGCGGCCCGCGCGTTGACGACGACGCGCTCGACGACGCCGCCGCCCGCGTCGGCCGTGCTGCGCAGGACGACCTCCCGCACGTTGACCTCGTCGCGGACCACGTCGGCGAAGGGCTCGAGCGACGCCGGGTCGTCGACGACCACCTCGAGGCGCGCGAGCGGCAGGCGCGTGCGCAGGCCGTGCGCCTTGCGCAGCGACGACGCCGCGGAGCAGACCGCGCGGACGCGGTCCATGGCCGCCACGAGGTCGGGGTCGTGCGCCAGGCCGTGACCCCCCTCCTCGCGCGGGCCCGGGACGGGCCAGTCCTCCAGGTGCACGCTGCGCCCGCCGGTGAGGCCCCGCCAGACCTCCTCCGTCGTCAGCGGCAGCAGCGGCGCGGCCACCCGGCAGACGACCTCGAGCACCCGCGCCAGGGTGTCCATGGCCGCCGGGTCCTCGCCCCAGAAGCGCGCCCGCGAGCGGCGCACGTACCAGTTGGTGAGGACGTCGACGTACTCGCGCACGGCCTCGCAGGCGCCCGCGACGTCGACGACGTCGAGCGCCGCCGTGACGTCGTCGACGAGCGCCGCCGTCCGGGCGACGACGTACCGGTCGAGGAGGTCCTCCGAGGCCGGGGCGTCCAGGCGCGCCTCGCGCCCGGCCCCGCCGTCGGCCGAGCCGGCGTAGAGCGCGAGGAAGGACCACGCGTTCCACAGCGGCAGGAGCACGGCGCGCACGCCCTCGCGGATCCCCGCCTCGGTGACGACGAGGTTGCCCCCGCGCAGCACCGGCGAGGCCATGAGGAACCAGCGCATGGCGTCGGAGCCGTCGCGGGCGAAGACCTCGCCGACGTCGGGGTAGTTGCGCAGGCTCTTGGACATCTTCTGGCCGTCGTCGCCGAGGACGATCCCGTGGCTCACCACCCGCCGGAACGCCGGGCGGTCGAAGAGCGCCGTCGCCAGCACGTGCATCGTGTAGAACCAGCCGCGCGTCTGGCCGATGTACTCGACGACGAAGTCGCCCGGGAAGTGGGAGTCGAACCACTCCCCGTCCTCGAAGGGCGCGTGGACCTGGGCGAAGGGCATCGAGCCCGAGTCGAACCAGACGTCGAGGACGTCGGGCACCCGGCGCATCGTCGAGCGCCCCGTCGGGTCGTCCGGGTTCGGTCGGACCAGCTCGTCGACGAAGGGCCGGTGCAGGTCGGTCGGGCGGACGCCGAAGTCGCGCTCCAGCTCGTCGAGGGAGCCGTAGACGTCGGTGCGCGGGTGCGCCGGGTCGTCCGAGACCCACACGGGGAGGGGGCTGCCCCAGAAGCGGTTGCGGCTGATCGACCAGTCGCGGGCGCCCTGGAGCCACTTGCCGAACTGGCCGTCCTTGACGTGGCCGGGCACCCACTCGACGAGCTGGTTGAGCTCGACCATCCGGTCCCGGACCTTCGTCACCTCGACGAACCACGACGAGACGGCGCGGTAGATCAGCGGGTTCCGGCAGCGCCAGCAGTGCGGGTAGGAGTGCACGTAGGAGTCGGCGCGCAGGACGCGGCCGCGCTCGCGCAGCGCCCGCGTGATGGGGGTGTTCGCCTCGAAGACGTGCTGGCCCTCGAAGTCGGGCACCACCGAGGTGAAGCGCGCGCGGTCGTCGACCGTGAGGACGACGGGGATGCCGTGCTCGGCGCAGACCCGCTGGTCGTCCTCGCCGTACGCCGGCGCCATGTGCACGACGCCGGTGCCGTCCTCGGTCGTCACGTGGTCGCTGGGGACGACGACGAAGGCGCGCTCCGTGCCGAAGACGTCCGCGTCGGCCAGGTAGTCGAACAGCGGCGCGTAGCGGCGGCCGACCAGGTCGGTGCCGCGCAGCCGCTGGACGACGCGCGCGGCCGGGTCGTCCCCGAGGTCGAGCGCCTCGGCGTAGGAGGCCAACCGCGCCTGCGCGAGCACGTACCGCTCGCCCGCGCCGCCGTCCGCCGCCCCCGGGCCGGCCTCGACGACGACGTAGTCGACGTCGGGCCCGACGGCGACGGCGAGGTTGCTCGGCAGCGTCCACGGCGTGGTGGTCCAGGCGAGCAGGCGCTCGCCGGTCTCGAGGCCGAACCAGACGGTGACCGCTGGGTCCTGCCGCTGCTGGTAGACGTCGTCGTCCATGCGCAGCTCGTGGTTCGACAGCGGCGTCTCGTCGCGCCAGCAGTACGGCAGCACGCGCTGACCCTCGTAGACGAGGCCCTTGTCGTGGAGCGTCTTGAAGGCCCACATGACGCTCTCCATGTACGAGAGGTCCAGGGTCTTGTAGTCGTGGTCGAAGTCGACCCAGCGGGCCTGGCGGGTGACGTACTCCTGCCACTCGTCGGTGTAGCGCAGGACGCTCGAGCGGCACGCCTCGTTGAAGACCTCGATGCCCATCTCGAGGACGTCGCGCTTGCCGCCGATGCCGAGCTGCCGCTCGGCCTCGAGCTCGGCGGGCAGCCCGTGGCAGTCCCAGCCGAAGCGGCGCTCGACCCGGCGCCCGCGCATCGTCTGGTAGCGGGGGACGACGTCCTTGACGTAGCCCGTGAGCAGGTGGCCGTAGTGCGGCAGGCCGTTGGCGAAGGGGGGCCCGTCGTAGAAGACGTACTCGTTGGCGCCGTCCTCGCCCGCCGGCCGCTGGTCGACGCTGGCGCGGAAGGTGCCGTCCTCGGCCCAGTAGCCGAGCACGCGCCGCTCGAGGTCGGGCAGCGACGGCGACGCCGGAACCCCGCCCCCCGCGCCGGTGCGCCCGGCGGACGCGAGCGGGTAGACACCCCGTGGCGACGCGGGGGCACCGGTGCTCTCGTCAGGCCCGGTGCTCTCGTCAGGCCCGGTGGCCTCGGCCGTGGTCATCGCGGGACCTCCTCGCCCCGGGCGCACGCGCGTGCGCTCCGGACCGCGAGGACGAGCGTCCGGCGTCCGGCCGGGCACCCGCGGTACCACCTCGCTTGCGCCCCGCCCCGGTGGGGCGGAGCGCCGCTCCTCGTCCAGCGCTGACGGGCTGGTCCCGCCCGGTTCTACTGGGGCGCCCCGCGGGGCGCCCGTTCTTCCGGGGGCTCGCCGGTGATGGCCGGGTCGACGCCGTTGGAGGAAGGCTACGCGCCCCCACGCCACCGGCGCCACGCGCACCGCGCCGGAGGCGCCGCCGGGTCCGCGCGCAGGGCGCCGGGAGGGGCGGCCCCTCGGCACGGGCGACGTCGACCTCGAGCGCCGTGCCCCGTCCGGGTGCAGCTGTCCGGGGCACGCCCCCGTCCGCCCCTCGCCGGGTCGCGAAAGGTAGGTGAGGCTTCAACCAACCGACGCCCCTCGACGACGAAGGACACCCCTCATGGCCAGCCCCCGCACCCGCCGCTCGACCGCCGCCCTCGTCGCCTCCCTCGCCGTGGGCCTGGTCCTCACGGGCTGCGGCGCCGCCGCCCCCGGCGCGGGGGCCGCGGTCGAGGCGGTCACGGTCCAGGCGGCCCCGCGCATGGCTCCGGTGGCGGCGGCGACCGCGCGGCCGGAGGCGCCCCGGGCGCTCGCCCTGCACGTCGAGGGTGACGCCGTCGTGGCCACGTGGGAGGCGCCCGACGGTCCCGGGGCCGTGATGACGGGCTACGAGCTCTTCGTCGACGACGCCCCGGCCGTCGTCCTCGACGCGGCCGCTCGGTCCTCCCGCCTCGCGGGCGTGGTGCCGGGCGACGGCGTGCTGGTCCAGCTCCGGGCGGTCGCGGGCGACCTGCCCGGCCGCACCGCCGAGGCCTCGCTCGAGCGCACCTACCGCACCCCCGCCCCCCGCTGGGCGCTTGAGGAGGAGCGGGCGATAGCGGCCGCCGCCGCCGCGGCCTCGGCCGCAGTCCCCGCCCCGGCCGCCGCCCCGGCCGCCGTCCCCGCCTCCGCCCGGGTGGCCGAGGAGCGGGCGGCCGCGCCGGCGCCCGCCCCGGCGAGCAGCCCCGCGGCCCCCGACTGGGCGGCCCTGTACCGCGCGGTGGAGGGCTCGGTCGTGCAGGTCTCCCGTGAGGGCTGCACGCCGGGCGACGCCTCCACGGGCACGGCCTTCTTCGTCGGCCCCGACCTGCTCGTGACGGCCGCGCACGTCGTCGAGGACGCGGCCTCCCTCGGCGTGGTCGTCGGCGGCCGCGACGAGACGGCGGAGGTCGTCGGGCTCGACGTCGCGCAGGACGTGGCCCTCCTGCGCGTCCCCACCCAGCACCCCGGGCTGGCGCTCCCCCTCGCCGCGGAGCTCCCGCCCGTCGGGACCCCGCACGCGCTCGTCGGCTTCGCCTCGGGCCTGGGCCAGAGCCTCCAGCTGGGCACCGTGTCGTCCGTGCTGCCCGCCTTCGCCGGCGTCGGCGGCGCCGCCCTCACCGACGCGGTGCAGAGCGACGTGCAGACCTCGCCGGGGGCCAGCGGAGGCCCGTGGCTCCTCGCCGACGGCACCGTCGTCGCCCTCACGAGCACGGGCGTCGACACCAACGTGACGGTCGGCGCGGGCGCCCCGACCGCCGCGGCGCTCGTCGACGCCTGGAGCCGGGCCCCGCAGGTCGTCACCGCCTGCTGAGGCGGCGGGGCTGCCGCGCGACGACCGGCAGGGCGCCGCCCACGACGGAGGAGGGGCCGCCCCCGGCCGAGAGATCTCGGCGGGGGGCGGCCCCTCCTCGTGCGTCCTGGGCGGTGCCCCGGACAGGCGCCTCAGTCGCAGCGGGCCAGGTCGACGTCCCGCTCGGTGGCCAGGGACGCGGTCTCCCGCTCGTAGCCGCGGATGGCCTCGACCTTCTCGGCCGAGGCCGACGACGGGTCGAAGCGGTAGCCCAGCCACTCCTTGGCGAGACGGCGCGCCAGCTCGAGGCCGACGACCCGCTGGCCGAAGCACAGCACCTGGGCGTCGTTGGACAGGACGGCGCGCTCGACGGAGAAGCCGTCGTGCGCCGTCACGGCCCGGACTCCGGGCACCTTGTTGGCGCTGATGGCGACCCCCAGCCCGGTCCCGCAGACGAGCAGCGCGCGGTCCGCCCGCCCGTCCGCCACCCGACGGGCGGCCTCGACGGCCACGTGGGGGTAGGCCGTGCTGTCGTCGCCGTGGACGCCGACGTCGACCACCTCGGCGACGCGCTCGTCCGCCTCGAGGTCCGCCTTCAGCGCGTCCTTGTACTGCACGCCCGCGTCGTCGGCCCCGACGACGATCCTCCAGCCCTGCTCCACCACAGATCCTCCTCCGCTCGTCCCGTCCGGACCGTGGCCCGGTCCGGCGTCCGTGTCCTGCTGGCCCAACGCGGCGCCCCGGTCAGGCATGCCCTGACCGCCCAGGTCCCCGGTCGCTGCTCCCCGAGCCCGCCCCGAGCCGGCCCGGCCTCAACCGCGCAGCACCCCGGCGAGGGTGCGGGCGACCATGCCGAAAGAGGTCGCCCCGGCGTCCGGGGTGCCGAGGCTCCGCTCGGCCAGCGGCCGCGCGCGCCCCACCCTCGGGCGGAGGTCGGCCGTCGCCGTCGCGGCCTCCTCGGCCGACGTCGCAGCGACGTCCCACGCGGTGGCGAGGTCGTCGCCGGCCTCGACGCGCTCGCGCAGAGCGGTGCGGAACGGCTCGATGGCGTCGAGCATCGTCTTGTCGCCCACCGACGCGCCGCCGAGCCGCAGCAGCACCTCCATGCCGGCGTCGACGGCGTCGACGACGTCCGCCGCGCCCGGGCGGGCCTCGTCGCCCAGCCGCGCGCCGACGGCCGTCAGGGCCGCTCCCCACAGCACGCCGCTCGTGCCGCCGGCGCGGTCGGCCCAGGCGGCGCCCGCCGCACGGACGGCGCCACCGGTCCCGCGGCCCTGCTCCTGCGCCTCCCGGGCGGCGTCGAGGGCGGCGCGGCTGCCGCGCACCATCCCGCGGCCGTGGTCGCCGTCACCGGCGACGGCGTCGATGCGGCCCAGCTCGTCCTCGGCGCCGGCCATCTCCGCCACCACCGCCTCGGCGCCGCGGACGACGTCGGGCACGAGGGCGCGGGACTCCTCCGAGCCGCGCGACGCCTCCTCCGGAGGTGGAGCGGACGCCGCAGCAGCCTCCTCGGCCGAGCGCTCCGGACCCTGCTCGAGGGCGTCGGTGGAGCCCTTCCGGTAGGCCGGGGAGTCCGCGGGGGCGCGCCACCAGCGCTCGAGGTCCTCGTCGAGCCACATGAGCGTGAGGGAGACGCCCCCCATGTCGAGGCTCGTGACGAGCTCGCCGACCTCGGGCTCGACGACCTCGAGGCCCGCCTCCCGCAGCAGGCGCGCCACCGTCCTCCACAGGACGAAGAGCTCCTCGTACTTCACGGTGCCGAGCCCGTTGAGGACGGCGGCGACGCGCCGCGACCCCTCGCCCAGGTCCTCGGGCGCCTCGGCCAGCACGCCGTCGACGAGGCGGGCCGCCAGCTCGGCGGCCGTCGGCATGTCCTCGTCGGAGACGCCCGGCTCGCCGTGGATGCCGAGCCCGACGCTCATGGTGCCCTCGGGCACGGTGAACAGCGGGGCGTCGGCCCCGGGCAGGGTGCAGCCCGTGAAGGCCACCCCGAGGCTACGGGTGCGGTCGTTGGCCCGCCGCGCCGCCTCCTCGACGCCGTCGAGGTCGAGCCCCTCCTCGGCCGCCGCCGAGGCGCACTTGAAGACGGTGACGTCGCCCGCGATGCCGCGGCGCTTGGGCACCTCGTCGCCACCGGCGCTCGCGACGTCGTCCGTGACGGCCACGTACCGCGCGTCCACGCCCTCCGCGCGCAGGTGCTCGACGGCCAGGCCGAAGTTGAGGACGTCGCCCGCGTAGTTGCCCGTGGTGAGGAGCACGCCGCCCCCGCCGTGCGCGGCGCGGCTCACGGCGGCGGCCTCGGTGGCCGACGGCGACGTGAAGACGTTGCCGACGACGGCGCCGTCGGCGTAGCCGGGCCCGACGACGCCGCAGAACGCCGGGTAGTGGCCGGACCCGCCGCCGACGACGACGGCGACCTTGCCCTCGCGCGTCGCCCGCGCGCGGACCACGCCCCCGGGCACGCCGACGACGCGCCCGGCGTGCGCGTCGAGGAAGCCGGCGAGGGCGTCCTCGCTGAAGGTGGCGGGGTCGTCGTGCAGGCGCGTCATCGCGTCTCCGCTCGCTCGCGCGCCGGGCGGTCCGGCGCTCTGCGCGCTCCGGGGAGGAGCGGCTCGGGTGGGGGCTGCTGCTCGGAGGGGGCTGCTGGGGGCCGCCGGCGGGCCCCCGTGCACGACCCTGGCGCCGCGGGTCCGGCGGCGCAAGGGCGCGGCGGTCTCACCCCGGCAGCAGCGAGACCTTCACCGACCGGGAGGAGTCCGCGACGAGGTCCAGGCCCTCCTGGAACCGGGAGATCGGCAGCTGGTGGGAGCAGATCTCGTCCATCGGCAGGACGCCCGACTCGACCATGGCGATGGCCGCGGGCCAGGTGTAGGCGCCGAGGTGCGCGCCGAGGACGTCGAGCTCCTTGTCGTCGCTGATGATCGACCAGTCGACGGAGACGGGCTCCTTGAAGACCGAGTACTCGACGAAGGTGCCGCGCTTGCGCAGGAGGTCGAGCCCCTGGCCGACGGCCGACGGGTGGCCGGTGCCCTCGATGTAGACGTCGGCGCCGTAGCCGTCCGTGAGCCCCCGGACGACCTCCGCCGGGTCCTGCTGCGAGATGTCGACGACCACGTCGGCCCCGCACCTCCTCGCGAGCTCGAGCTTGGCCGGCACCGTGTCCAGGGCGACGACGTGCGCCGGGGACTTGGCCCGGGCCCCGGCGACCATGCCCAGCCCGATGGGCCCGCACCCGGCGACGACGACGACGTCGCCGAAGCGGATGCCGGCGCGCTCCACCGCGTGCAGCGAGCACGACAGCGGCTCGACGAAGGCGGCGTGCTGCGGCGGGATCGACGGGTCGACCTTGTGCACCCGGGCGTTCGCGGGGAAGACCATGTACTCGGCCATGGCGCCGGGCGTCGCCCGCTTGAAGCCGAAGATGTCGTGCGGGCCGCACATGTGGTAGTCGCCGCGGCGGCAGTACCGGCACTCCCCGCAGGGGACGATCTGCTCGGCGACGACGCGGTCGCCGACCTGCACGCCCCAGCGCGCCGCGGCCTCGTCGTCGATCTCGGCGACCTCGCCGACGAACTCGTGCCCGGGGACGACCTCGGTCTCGGCCCACGCGGGCCGGTCGTCGTCGCCCCAGAACTTCGCGGCGCCGTGGTAGCACTTCAGGTCGCTCGCGCAGATGCCCACGGCCTGGACGCGCACGAGGGCCTCGCCCGGCCCCGCGGTCGGCACCGGCAGCTCCTCCAGCCGGTAGTCCTGCGGGCCGTGGCAGACGACCGCCTGCATGGTCCGCCCTGCGGCGTGGGGTGCTGTCGTCTCGGGCGAGCTGCTCACCGTCGGGCTCCTCGTCGTGGGGCGCACCGCGGCAGCCGGGCCGCGGCGTCGGCGTCGTCACCGACGGACCGACCGTAGGGCAGTGCGCGCGGGAGCGCCCCGTCCGGTCTGGGAAGATCGGCCCATGCCCGACGCGCGCACCCCGCAGGTCCCCGACAAGCCCTCCCTCGACGGCCTCGAGGACCGCTGGGCCCCCGTCTGGGAGGACGCCGGCACCTACCGCTTCGACCGCGGCGCCGAGCGGGCGGACGTCTTCTCCATCGACACGCCCCCGCCGACGGCGTCCGGGTCGCTCCACGTCGGCCACGTGTTCTCGTACACGCACACCGACCTCGTGGCGCGCTTCCAGCGCATGCGCGGCAAGCACGTCTTCTACCCGATCGGCTGGGACGACAACGGGCTGCCCACCGAGCGGCGGGTGCAGAACTACTTCGGCGTCCGCTGCGACCCCTCGCTCCCCCACGACCCGGACTTCGAGCCGCCCCAGCGCGGGGGCGAGGGCAAGAGCGTCAAGGCCGCCGACCAGGTGCCCGTCGACCGCCGCACCTTCACCCGCCTGTGCGTGGAGCTGACGCACGAGGACGAGAAGGCCTTCGAGGCGCTCTTCCGCCGCCTCGGGCTGTCGGTGGACTGGACGCAGCAGTACACGACCATCGACGACCGCTCCCGCGCCGTCTCCCAGCAGGCCTTCCTCGCCAACCTCGAGCGCGGGCAGGCATACCAGGCGCAGGCGCCGGGGCTGTGGGACGTCACCTTCCAGACCGCCGTGGCGCAGGCCGAGCTCGAGGCCCGCGACTACCCGGGCGCCTTCCACCGGGTCGCCTTCTCCCGCAGCGACTCCGGCGAGGCGCTGCACATCGAGACGACCCGGCCCGAGCTCATCCCCGCCGTCGTGGCGCTCGTCGCCCACCCCGACGACGCGCGCTACCAGGCGCTCTTCGGCACGACGGTGCGCTCGCCGCTCTTCGACGTCGAGGTGCCCGTGCTGGCCCACCCGGCGGCCGAGCCCGACAAGGGCGCCGGCATCGCCATGTGCTGCACCTTCGGCGACCTCACCGACGTCCAGTGGTGGCGCGACCTGCAGCTGCCGACCCGCCCGGTCGTGGGGCGGGCGGGCCGCCTCGACCGCGAGACGCCGGACTGGATCACCAGCGAGCGCGGCCGCGAGGTCTACGCCGACCTCGCGGGCAAGACGGCCTTCTCCGCGCGGGAGGCCGTCGTCGCCGCCCTGCGCGAGAGCGGCGACCTCGACGGCGAGCCCGTGCCGACCCAGCGCAAGGCCAACTTCTTCGAGAAGGGCGACAAGCCGCTCGAGATCGTCACGAGCCGGCAGTGGTACCTGCGCAACGGCGGCCGCGACGGCGACCTGCGCCAGCAGCTGCTCGACCGCGGCGCCGAGCTCGACTTCCACCCGGCCTTCATGCGGGTGCGCTACGAGAACTGGGTCGGCGGGCTCACCGGGGACTGGCTCGTCAGCCGCCAGCGCTCCTACGGCGTCCCGATCCCGGTCTGGTACCCGCTCGGCGAGGACGGCGAGCCCCGCCACGACGCGCCGATCACCCCGGCCGTCGCCGACCTGCCCGTCGACCCCTCGAGCGACGCGCCCGCGGGCTACGAGGAGTCCCAGCGGGGCGTCCCCGGCGGGTTCGTCGGCGAGACCGACGTCATGGACACCTGGGCGACGTCGTCGCTGAGCCCCCAGATCGCCGGCGGGTGGGGCCAGCGCGACGGCGACGCCGACCTGTGGTCGCGCGTGGCGCCCTTCGACCTGCGCCCGCAGGGGCAGGACATCATCCGCACCTGGCTCTTCTCGACGGTCGTGCGGGCCCACCTCGAGGACGACCGCCTGCCGTGGCGGAACGCGGCGATCAGCGGCTGGATCCTCGACCCCGACCGCAAGAAGATGAGCAAGTCCAAGGGCAACGTCGTCACGCCGGTGGACCTCCTCGAGAAGCACGGCACCGACGCCGTCCGCTACTGGGCCGCCTCGGCGCGCCTCGGCACGGACGCCACCTTCGACGAGGCGCAGATGAAGGTCGGGCGGCGCCTGGCCATCAAGGTGCTCAACGCCAGCAAGTTCGTCCTCGGCTTCGGGTCGGCGCCGGTCGAGGACGTCACCGAGCCGGTCGACCGGGCGGTGCTCGCCGGCCTGGCCGACGTCGTCGAGGAGGCCACCGCCGCCCTCGAGGCCTACGACCACCAGCGCGCCCTGTCGGTCACCGAGACCTTCTTCTGGCGCTTCTGCGACGACTACCTCGAGCTGGTCAAGGACCGCGCCTACGCGGGCGGTGCCGCCGACGCCGGCGCGGGCGCCCGGTCGGCCCGGGCCGCGCTCTCGGCCGCCCTCGACGTGCTGCTGCGCCTCCTCGCGCCGTTCATCCCCTTCGCCACGGAGGAGGTGTGGTCGTGGAGCCACGACGGCGCCTCCGTGCACCGCGCGGCGTGGCCCGTGGCCGCCCCCTTGCGCGACGCGGCCGGCGACGCCGAGCCCCGGCTCCTGGGCGTCGTCGGCAGCGCGCTGGCCGGCGTCCGCAAGGCCAAGTCGCAGGCGAAGGTCTCGCAGCGCACGGAGGCCTCCCACGCCGTCGTCTCGGCCCCCGCCGCCGACGTCGCGCTGCTGCGCTCCGCGGCGGACGACCTCCGGGGCGCCGGGCGCGTGCGCGAGCTCGACCTGCGCGAGGGCGGCGACGAGGTCGTCGTCAGCGACGTGGAGCTCGTCACCGAGGAGGCCTGAGCCGCCGACCGGCTCGCCCGCCCGGACGGACCGCGCTCCGTCCGGGCGGGCGACGCCCCTCCGCCCGCCCGGACCTGCCGCGGCGGGTGGCGGCGCGCCACCATGGGCGCGTGAGCAGGGGGCGTCGGACCAGGTCCGTGACCGACGCGACGGGGCGCGTGCGCCGGGCGTTCGACGCCTCGGCCGCGCGCTACGACCGCTCCATGGCGCAGGCCGAGCGGTGGGTTCTCGGCGAGCAGCGCCGGTGGGCGGTCTCCCGGGCGCGCGGGCGCGTCCTGGAGATCGCCGTGGGGACGGGCCTGGACCTGCCGCTCTACGGCGAGGGGGTCGACGAGGTCGTCGGCGTCGACCTCTCCCCCGCGATGCTCGACGTCGCCCGACGGCGGCTGCGGGACCGCGGACCGGGCGGGCCGCCCGTCGAGCTGCGCGTCGGGGACGCCCAGGCGCTCGACCTCCCGACGGCGTCCGTCGACACCGTGGTCTCGACGTACTCGCTGTGCGCCGTCCCGAACCCGGCCCGGGCGCTGGACGAGGCCCGTCGCGTCCTGCGCCCCGGCGGCCGGCTGGTCCTCGTCGAGCACGGCCCGGCGCTCGTCCGCTGGGTGCGCGCGGGCCAGCGACTCCTCGACCCGGTGACGGTGCGCCTGCACGAGGAGCACCTGCTGCGCGACCCGGCCGAGGCCGCACGCGGGGCGGGCTTCGACGTCGCCGAGGTCGAGCGCGGCGGACGCGCCGGCCTGGTCCACCGCGTGCTCGCCGCAGCGCCCCGCTAGCGCGGCGGGCGGGGGCGGACCGGGCCCTCCGTCAGGCCGACTTCTCCCGGCGCTCGCGCTTGCGGGGAGCGGCCGTGCCGGCGTCGCGCGGCACGAGGGTCGGCAGCACGTTCTCGAGGACGACCTCGCGGGTGATGACGACGCGGGCGACGTCCTCGCGGGAGGGGATGTCGAACATGACCGGCATCAGCACCTCCTCCATGATCGCCCGGAGGCCGCGGGCGCCCGTGCCGCGCAGGATCGCCTGCTCGGCGATGGCGCGGACGGCGTCTGACGTGAACTCCAGCTCGACGCCGTCGATGTCGAACATCCGCTGGTACTGGCGCACGAGCGCGTTGCGCGGCTCGGTGAGGATCTTCACGAGCGCGTCGGCGTCGAGCTTGCTCACCGTCGTGATGACGGGGAGGCGCCCGATGAACTCGGGGATGAGCCCGAACTTCGTGAGGTCCTCGGGCATGACCTGCCCGAAGACGTCGACGTCGTCGTTCTTCGTGTGCAGCTGGGCGCCGAAGCCTACGCCGCCCTTGCCGACGCGGGACGCGATGATCTCCTCGAGGCCGGCGAAGGCGCCGCCGACGACGAAGAGCACGTTGGCCGTGTCGATCTGGATGAACTCCTGGTGCGGGTGCTTGCGCCCGCCCTGCGGGGGCACCGACGCCGTCGTCCCCTCGAGGATCTTCAGCAGCGCCTGCTGCACGCCCTCGCCGGAGACGTCGCGCGTGATCGACGGGTTCTCGCTCTTGCGGGCGATCTTGTCGACCTCGTCGATGTAGATGATGCCCTGCTCGGCCTTCTTGACGTCGTAGTCGGCGGCCTGGATGAGCTTGAGGAGGATGTTCTCGACGTCCTCGCCGACGTAGCCCGCCTCGGTGAGGGCCGTGGCGTCCGCGATGGCGAACGGCACGTTGAGCATCCGGGCGAGGGTCTGCGCCAGGTACGTCTTGCCGGTGCCCGTCGGGCCGATGAGGAGGATGTTCGACTTGGCGAGCTCGACCGCGTCCTCGCGGGCGGCGCCCGCGGCCGGGACGGCCTGGACCCGCTTGTAGTGGTTGTAGACCGCGACGGCCAGCGCCCGCTTGGCGGCGTCCTGGCCGACGATGAACTCCTCGAGGAAGTCGAAGATCTCGCGCGGCTTGGGGAGCTCGACGAGGCCGAGCTCGCTGGCCTCCGCCAGCTCCTCCTCGATGATCTCGTTGCAGAGGTCGATGCACTCGTCGCAGATGTACACGCCGGGTCCGGCGATGAGCTTCTTGACCTGCTTCTGGCTCTTCCCGCAGAACGAGCACTTCAGCAGGTCGCCACCGTCACCGATGCGCGCCACGGCCCTGCTCCTCCCTGCTGCTGCTCACCCGGCGTCCGCCGGGCCGTCCATCACACCACGCGACCCGCCTCGGCGGGGCCGCCGCGCCGGGCGGGCGGGAAGTCCACCCGCCCGGCGCGCTGCGCTCGTCGACGCGAGCCGCCCGGCCTCAGGCCGGGACCTGCACCCGGCCCTTGCGGCTCGGCAGGATCTGGTCCACCAGGCCGTAGTCGAGCGCCTGCGAGGCCGTGAGGATCTTGTCGCGCTCGATGTCCAGGCGCACCTGCTCGACGTCGCGGTTGCTGTGCAGCGCCGTCGTCTCCTCGAGCCAGTTGCGCATGCGCAGCGCCTCGGCCGCGTGGATCTCGATGTCCGAGGCCTGCGCGTAGTCGCCGCTGGAGAGCGCCGGCTGGTGGATGAGCACGCGGGCGTTCGGCAGCGCCAGGCGCTTGCCGGGAGCCCCGGCCGCGAGGATCACGGCCGCCGCGGACGCCGCCTGCCCGAGGCAGACCGTCTGGATGTCCGGCTTGACGTACTGCATCGTGTCGTAGATCGCCGTCAGCGCCGTGAAGGAGCCGCCGGGAGAGTTGATGTACATGACGATGTCGCGGTCCGGGTCCATGGACTCCAGGACGAGGATCTGCGCCATGACGTCGTCGGCGGACGCGTCGTCCACCTGCACCCCGAGGAAGATGACGCGGTCCTCGAAGAGCTTGTTGTACGGGTCCTGCCGCTTGAAGCCGTAGGCCGTCCGCTCCTCGAACTGCGGGAGGATGTAACGGCTGCTGGGCGACTGCGGCGCCACCCCGCCCGCGGCGCGGGCGATCGCGCTGTGGTCTGCCATCGGTGCCCTCCTCAGCTCGTGCCGCCACCGCCGCGGACGTCCGCGGCGTGGGCCTCGACGTGGTCGATGAAGCCGTACTCGAGCGCCTCGGCGGCCGTGAACCAGCGGTCGCGGTCGTTGTCGAGGGTGATCTGCTCGACCGACTTGCCGGTCTGCTGCGCCGTCAGCTCGCTGAGCGTGCGCTTCATGTTGTTGATGAGCTCCGCCTGGATCCGGATGTCGCTCACCGTGCCGCCGAAGCCGCCGGAGGGCTGGTGCATCATGATCCGCGCGTGCGGCGTCGCGTAGCGCTTGCCCTTGGCGCCCGAGGACAGCAGGAACTGCCCCATCGACGCCGCGAGGCCCATGCCGTACGTCGCCACGTCGGGCTTGACGAACTGCATCGTGTCGTAGATCGCCATGCCGGCCGTCACCGAGCCGCCGGGCGAGTTGATGTAGAGGTGGATGTCCTTGTCCGGGTCCTCCGCCGCCAGCAGCAGCATCTGCGCGCAGATGGCGTTGGCGTTCTCGTCGCGGACCTCGGAGCCCAGCCAGATGATCCGCTCACGGAGCAGCCGCTGGTAGATGTGCTCGTCGAGCCCCACGCTCCCGCCGGGCCCGCGGGCGGTCACGCCGTCCGCGCCTGGTGCGTTCACCACGCTCATCGCTCCGTCCTCGACGGGGCTGCCCGCTGGCGCGGGCTCCGCCCCTGCTCGTCCGTCCTGCACTGCACCGGTCCCCGCTCGTCCGGCGCTCTCGCGCCGGGCCCGCCGGGGCTCCGGAGGTCATCCCTCAAGGTCTGGCAGCGACCCTAACCCCCTGCCCCCGGCCGCCGTTCCGGCGCACCGCGGGTGTTCGCCGTGGGCGCACCGCGCTCCCCCGCCCGGGCGCCCGACGCCCGACCGGGGACCCGGGCGTCCCTCCGGCCGGCGGCCACGACCGCTGCGGCCCGGCACGTGGTGGAGGGGGTGGTGACGGGCACGGCGGCGGGGCGGGTGCGACCCGGGCACGTCAGGCGAGCAGCGTGGTCGGGGCGCGAGCCCCGACCACGCGCGTAGCCAGTGCCCGGGTCGGACCCGCCCCGCCGCACCCAGCCCGCACCTCCCCCCAGTGCCGCGCCGGAGGACGACGACGCCCCGGTCCGCGGGGGCGGCCGGGGCGTCGTCGGAGGTGGGTCAGTCGCGCGTGGTGCCGTCGGCGTCCGAGGCCTCGGTCGCCTCGGCCGGGGCCTCCTCGGCCGGCAGGTCGCCGGCCGCGTCGGTCGGCTCGTCGAGGTCGGTGGCCTCGGGGCCGTCCTCGTCCTCGGAGAGGTCGACGCGGTTGCCGGAGGCGTCGGTGATGGTCGCGCCCTCGAGGACGACGGCGAGGCCCTTGCGGCGAGCGACCTCGGAGACCATCGCCTGGACCTGGCCGGCCTCCTGGACGGCCTGGGCGAAGGCGCTGGGCTCCATGCCCATCTGCGGGGCCGTCTGCACGAGGTACTCGACGAGCTCCTCCTGCGAGACCTGGACCGCCTCGGCCTCCACGACGGCGTCGAGGAGCAGCTGGGTGCGGAGCGCCTGCTGCGTCTGCTCGGTGACCTCGGCGCGGTGCTCGTCGTCCTCGAGCCGGCCCTCGCTCTCGAGGTGGCGCTGGACCTCGGCCTCGACGAGGGCCTCGGGGACGGGCACCTCGACGGTCTCGCGCAGGACCTCGAGGACCTTGTCGCGCGCCTGGACGCCCTGCTCGAGGACGGCGGCCTTGCGGGCCTGCTCGCGCAGGTCGGCGAGGAGCTCCTCGGCGGTGTCGAACTCCGACGCCATCTGCGCGAAGTCGTCGTCGGCCTCGGGGAGCTGGCGCTCCTTCACCGACTGCACGGTGACGGTGACCTGGGCCTCCTGGCCGGCGCGGTCGCCGCCCGCGAGGGGCGCCGTGAAGGTGGCCTGCTCGCCCGCGGACAGGCCGGTGACGGCCTCGTCGGTGCCGTCGAGCATCGTGCCCGCGCCCACCTGGTAGGAGATGCCCTCGGCGGTGTCGATCTCCTCGCCGTCGATCTCGGCGCGGATGTCGATCGAGAGGAAGTCGCCGTCCTGGACGGGGCGCTCGACGCCGGTGAGCGTGCCGAAGCGCGCGCGCAGCGCGTCGAGGCGCGTGGTCACGTCCTCCTCGGACACCTCGACGTCGTCGACGGAGACCTCGATGGAGGCGTAGTCGGGCAGGTCGATGGTCGGGCGGACGTCCACCTCGGCCGTGAAGGCGAGCTGGCTGCCCTCGTCGACGGGGACCTCGGTCACCTCGACCGAGGGCTGGCCGAGGACGCGGAGCTCCTGCTCCTGGGCGGCGCGGCTGTAGAACTCCGGCAGGGCGTCGTTGACGGCCTCCTGCAGGACGGCGGCACGGCCGACGCGCTGGTCGATGATGCGCGGCGGCACCTTGCCGCGGCGGAAGCCGGGGACCGTGACCTGCTGGCCGATCTCCTTGTAGGCCTTGTCGAGGCTCGGCTTCAGCTCGGCCAGGGGGACCTCGACGGTCAGCTTGACCCGGGTCGGCGTGAGGGTCTCGACGGCGCTCTTCACTGCGCGGGCTCCCGTTGCGGATTCGACGTGCGCCCCTGACCCCTCGGAGGGGCTCCTCACCTCGGACGGCGGGACGGGCGCGGACCAGCAGCCCACCCTAGCCGCGGCGCCGGGCCCGCGACGAACCCGCGGCGGGCGCACCGGCGCGCACGCCGGTGCGCTGCCCGGCGTCGGGGTACCCGGATTCGAACCGGGGGCCTTCCGCTCCCAAAGCGGACGCGCTACCAAGCTGCGCCACACCCCGCGGCCGTCGGCGCCCCGGGCCCGCACGTCGCGCCCGGCGACGTCGACCGCCGCGACCAGCCTAGACGGCGGCCGTGGACGCGCCCGCGGCTCGCCCGCCGGTGCTGCCAGGATCCCCGCCCGACGCCGCGGGCCACCTCGGCGACCGACCCGCACCGGCGCCCCGACGATCCCGGCGCCGCTCGCCCCCCGCACCACCAGACCGCCGGAGC
>NZ_JABEMA010000259.1 GCF_013004605.1 Pseudokineococcus marinus | reverse complement strand
CCGTGGCGCGACTGCCGCAGCAGCCGCGCCACGAGCCCCGGGGCGACGCCCTCGGTCGACCGAGGCCTCTGTCGATCGGGACCTCGGTCGACCGGGAGCTCAGTCGACCGGGAAGAGGGACACGGTGACCGCGCCCCGGTAGGTCCCCGGCTGCGTGCTGGTGGGCACCTCGAGCCGCAGGTCCGCCGTCACCGTGGCGGTGCCGGCGCGGTCGGACCCGCTCGCCGCGGCGAGCCGCTGCGGCGCGGCCAGGCCGGCGCCGCCGCTCATGACGGTCCGGACCGACGGTCCGGCCGTGACCCCCTCGGCGGCCGCCACGACGAGCGGCGTCCACCCGAGGTGCCCGGCCGGCAGGGCACCACCCGGGCCGGCGAGGTCGGACGACTGGCCCGAGACGGCCCAGCCCCCGTCGCCGGCCTGCGCGTCGGTGCGGGAGTCCGTCACCGCGATGTCGGGCAGGCGGCCCGCCATCACGAGGCGGTCGCCCGCGTTGGAGGCCGCCCCGAGCGCGGTGCCGCCGCCGTCACCGCCGACGGTCAGCGCGAGGAAGCCGTCGGCCTCCTCGGGCACGGTGGCCTCGACGGGGATGCCGTCGCCGTCGTCCGCCGTGGCCTGGCGGAACAGGCGCGGGGCGAAGTCCACCAGGGCGTGCTGCCAGGTGTCCCAGCCGTGCGGGCCCTCGTAGTACCCGTCGAACTCGTGCTCCACGCCCAGCCGGTCGAACAGCTCGAGCGTCGAGCGCACGGACCCGTAGGTGAAGTCCGTGACGTTGCCGTTGTAGAGCCGCAGCAGCGTGGTGCCCTCGTTGACGGCCTCGACGTCGAGGTCCGAGCCGTCGCCGGAGAGGCCGGCCGAGAAGGCGCCGATGTAGCCGAAGGTCCCGGGGCGCTGGCGGAGCACCTCCAGGGTCTGGAAGCCGCCTCGCGACAGGCCGGCGAGAGCCCGGCGCTGCGGGTCGTCGCTGACGCCGAACTGCTCCTCGGCCGCCGGCGCGATGTTCTCGAGCAGCTCCGTCGTGAAGTCGCCGACGTTACCGTTCCCCATCACCACGACCATGGGCTCGAGGTTCCCGTCCCGGAGGTGGTTGTCGAGGATCTCCGCGGCGTGGCCCATCTCGGGCCAGTCCGTGTACGACTGGCCGCCGCCGTGCTGCAGGTACAGCACCGGCCAGGGCTCGGCGCGGTCGGCGTCGAAGCCCGGCGGCGTCCACACGAGCGCCGTGCGCTCCTCGCCGGCGACGCCGCTGTCGTACGTCATCGGCTGCACCGTCCCGCGCTCGTCCTCGGGGACGGGCGTGAGGACGCGCGCGGCCCCGCCCGGCACGAGGAACTGGCTCCACGTGGGCTCGCTCGTCACGCTCGTCGGGTTCCGGGTGTCCTTGACCGACTGCATGTCGACGATGAGGCGGTAGTGGTACCAGCCGGGCTCGAGCGGCCCGACGGTGCCGCGCCAGCGGTCGCCCGCCTTCGACAGCTCCACCCGCAGCCACAGGTTGCTCGGGCCCCAGTTCGCCCACACCGTGACGTGCTCGGCGTCGGCGAAGTCCGTCGTGGTCTCGAAGGTGACGAAGCCGTCCTCGCTGATCCAGGGGGTCGACCCGTCCTCGGGCGCCGTCGGCGTGAAGGGCTCCTCGATGAGCTCGTGGCCGGGGCTGAGGCCCGGGTAGCGCCCGTCCTGGAAGAGGCGCTGGGAGAAGTCGACGAGGTCCTCCTGCCAGGCGTCCCAGTTGTGGCCGGCGTCCGGCTTGGCGCCGTCGAACTGGTGCTCCACGCCCGCCGCGTCGAGCGCCTCGAGGGCCGTGTGGACGTCGTTGTAGGCGATGTCGGTCTGGTTGCCGACGTAGAGCCGCAGCAAGTCGGTGCCGGCGTTGATCTCCTCGACCGGCAGGTCCTCGAGGTCGAAGCGACCGGCGCCGAAGGTGCCGACGTGCGAGAAGGCCCCCGGGTCGGACCGGAGCACCTCGAACGCCTGCCCGCCGCCCATCGAGAGCCCCGCCAGAGCCCGCTGGGCGGGGTCGCTGCTGATGTTGAGCTGGCGCTCCGCCGCGCGGGTGATGTTGCGGAGCAGCTCGTCGGGGAAGCTCCGCACGTTGCCGTCGCCCATGACGACGACCATGGGCGCGATGTCGCCCGCGGCGTACAGGTTGTCGAGGATCTGCCCGGCCCGGCCGACCTCGACCCAGTCGCGGTAGCCCTGGCCGCCCCCGTGCTGGAGGTACAGGACGGGGTAGGGCTCGGCCCGCTCCGCGTCGTAGTCCGGCGGCGTCCACGCGAGCGCCGCCCGGTCCTCGCCGGCCACCGAGCTGCGGTAGGTGAGCTCGCGCACCTCGCCGCGCGCCCCCTCCGGGGCGTCGACGAGAAGCTCGGCCCCCTCGCCCGCGACGACGAAGGTCGACCACTCCGGCTCGGACGCGACGCTCGTCGGGTTCGTCGGGTCCTTCACCGTGTACTGGTCGTCCGCGGTGACCTGGTAGTAGTACGCGCCCGGCTCCAGCGGCCCGACGACGCCGGTGGCCGTGTCGCCCCGGAGCGTCAGGCCGAACTCCGCCCAGTTGGACGACGGGCCGAAGTTGCCCTCCGCGACGATCTGGCTGACGTCACGGCCGACCGACTCCTCCACCTCCCCCACCGGCACGGTGAAGGTGGCGAAACCGGACTCGTCGACGACGAGCCACGGCGTCGCCGCGCTCGCCGGCGCGGCGGTCGCCACCACGCCGCCGAGCACCATCGCGGCCCCCGCCGCGACGGCGACCCCCCTGCGCCAGGGCGCTCCGCGCACCTGGTCCTCCTGCACAGCGTCCACTCGAAGGTTCCTCTCCGTCGAGGCTCCCGCCCCCTCCCCGGGCCGCCCGCGAGGGCGCGACCGGGGTGCTGCGTCGGGGCGGTGGCAGCGGCTGCCTCTGGCGCGGTACTGCTTTAACGCGATACCGCGTCTACCTGGCCTCTTACATCGTCGTAAGCCGCTGGCCGTACCCTGCTGCGGTCGGACGAGACGTGTCAAGGGGTCCGAACCGGACAACTCAGAGGCCGCGCCGTCGGGGCCCGGGACGCGCGCGCCGGACGCTCAGGTGCGCGGGCCCACCGCGCGGGTCGACTCGCGCACGACGAGGTGCGCGCCGCTGGGGCGCAGCAGCCGGGCCGGCACCGGCCCGGAGCGGAGCTGGGCGAGGAGGAGGTCGACGACCGCCTCGGCCATCGCCGCGTTGCCCGGGTCCACCGTCGTGAGCCGCGGGACGGTGTAGGCGGACCCCTCGTCGTTGTCGAAGCCGACCACCTGGACGTCGCCCGGCACGTCGCGCCCGAGGTCGGCGAGCGCGCGCAGCGCGCCCGTGGCGGCGGCGTCGGTGAGGACGAAGAGCGCGTCGGCGTCGGGGGCCCCCTCCAGGAGCCGCCGGGTCGCCTCGAAGCCGCCGCGCGCGTCGAAGGCGCTGACGGGCACGACGAGCCGCTCGTCGACGACGGCGCCCGCGTCGAGCAGGGCCCACCGGTACCCCTCGGTGCGCAGGCTCGGCATGTCGGCGCCCGCCCGGGCGGGGCGGCCCCCGACGACGGCGACGCGGCGGGCGCCGTGCTCGAGGAGGTGGCGGACGGCGAGGACCGAGCCCCCGACGTCGTCCATCGCCACCTGGGGGTGGGCGCCCCGCAGGGGCCGCTCCCCGAGCAGGACGCACGGCCGCTCGCCGACGGCCCGCCGCACCTCCTCGCCGTCGAGGACGACGGGGCTGACGGCGACGGCGTCGTAGGCGCCCAGGCGCTCGGGCGAGAGGGCCCGCTCCTCCCCCGCACGCGTGGCTCCCGTCCGCTCGAGGACGACGCGGTAGCCGTGCGGCTCCAGCCCCCGCGACAGCCGGCCCGCCAGGTGGGTGTAGTAGGACGCGGCGACCTCGGGGACGAGGAGCCCCACGGCGCCGGTGCGCCCCGTACGCAGGCGCCGCGCGCTGGCGTTCGCCCGGTACCCGAGCGCGCTGACGGCCTCGGCGACGCGGGCGCGGGTCGCCTCGCTGACGCCCGAGCGCCCGTTGACGACGTTGGAGACGGTCATCGGCGAGACCCCCGCGGCCCGGGCGACGTCGCTCATGGTGACCACGGCGGCACCCTGCCACGCGCGGCGGCGGACGGGCGCCGTCGCCGCGCGCCGCGGCTCACCCCCCGGCCGGACCGCCGGTCGTGCCCCGGACGACCACGCGGAACGGCGCCTCGTGGCGCCGGGGCGGCACCTGGCCGGGCCCGGCGCCCGCGACCCGTTCGAGCAGCATCACGACGGCGGTGCGGGCGACGTCGTCGAGGCCCAGGTCCACCGAGGACAGCGCGGGCCGGGCCCACCCCGGCGCGAGGTCCCCGAGCCCCATCACCGCCACGTCCTCCGGCACCCGCAGGCCGCCCTCGGCCAGGGCGTGGAGGGCGCCGACGGCCAGCGCGTCGTCGAGCGCGAGGACGGCGTCGACCGGCGCGCCCGCGGCGAGCAGCGCGGCGACGGCC
>NZ_JABEMA010000258.1 GCF_013004605.1 Pseudokineococcus marinus | reverse complement strand
GTGGCCGCGGCGGCCGCGGCGCTCGTCGTCGTCGGCGCGGGGGTGGGCGCGGGCGTCGCCTCGCTCGAGGACGGCCCGCCGGAGGGGCCGCCCGGGACGCTCGGCGCCCTGGAGCAGGTGGCCGTCGTGGGCGAGCCCGCCGGTGTCGACGCCGACCTCGCCGTCGTCGCGCACACCTGGGGCACCGAGACGGTGCTCGACGTCGCGGGCCTGCCCGTCGGCGGCGCCTACCGCGTGGTGCTCGTGGGCGAGGACGGCGCCGAGGCCGGCTCGGGCTCCTTCCTCGGCAGCGAGGGGCCCGTCGAGTGCCGGCTCAACGCGGCGCTGCTGCGCGAGGACGTCGACCGCCTCGTCGTGCTCGACGCCGCCGACGCCGTCGTCATGACGGCCGACCTGCCCCCGGTCTGAGCGACCCCCGCGCGGAGGTGACGCCTCTCTCACCCCCGGGCCCCTCGCGGCGCGAAGGTGACGCCTCCTCGACCTCCGGGAGCCCTCCTCGCGTGAAGGAGGCGTCACCTCCACCTGCGGGAGGCGTCCACGCGTGAAGGAGGCGTCACCTTCGCCTCAGGGGTGGGCGCGGGACGACGGCGGGGCCGGTCTCAGTCCCCGGCGGCCGTGCGCACGACGAGGTCGGCGACCGCGCGGCCGCGCGCGGCGAGGGCCGCGTCGGGGTCGTCGACGGAGGCCATCCAGGCCTGCGCCGCCTCCGGCGTCTTGCCGAACTCGACGTGGCGGGCGAGCAGTCGGGCCGAGCGCTCCTCCTCGTCGGCCTCGGCGAACCAGACCTCGTCGAGGAGGGGCCGGACGGCGTCCCACGGCGCCTCGTCGAGGAGCAGGTAGTTGCCCTCCGTGACGACGAGGCGCGCCTCTCGCGGCACGGCGATCGCCCCGGCGAGGGCCTGCTCGAGGTCGCGCTCGAAGGCGGGCGCGTAGACGACGTCCTCGTCGGCGGCGCGCAGACGGCGCAGGAGGGAGACGTAGCCGCCCGCGTCGAAGCTCGCCGGCACGCCCTTGCGGTCAGCGAGCCCGAGCCGCTCGAGCTGGACGTCGGCGAGGTGGAACCCGTCCATCGGCACCTGCACGGCCGCGGGCGGCCCGCCGGGCGCGCGTTCCCCGCGGTCGGTGAGGACGAGGTCCACCCCGGCCGCCACGGCGCGCGCCAGCGTCGTCTTGCCGGCGGCGGGGGCGCCGGCCACGCCGAGCAGGACACGGTCGCGCCCCTCGAGCAGCGAGACGGCGCGGTCGACGAGCTCCTCCAGGCGCATGGGCGCAGGCTGCCACGCCGGGCCCGCCCCGCAGCGGTGACGACGGCGCCGGGCGACCTGCGCAACGGGGGCCAGAGACGGCGCGCGAGCCCTTGACCTGCGGTGACGCTCCGCTCGAGCCTGATATGCAGGTCGCCCGGCGGCTCGACCGCACCGGCGGGGACGCGCCTCCCGGCCGGAGGGGAGGATGCGGCCATGACGACGGCGCAGCGGGCGGACCTCGAGCACACCGGCACGACGGCGCTGGTCACGGGCGGCGCGCGGGGCATCGGCTACGCGTGCGCGGCCGAGCTGGCGGCCCGCGGCGCCGACGTGGCGCTGCTCGACGTCCTCGACGAGGCGCCGGCCAGCGCCGAGCGCATCGCCGCGGACCACGGCGTCCGCGCCGTCGCCGTCCTTGCCGACGTCACCGACCCGGCCTCCGTCGCCGCCGCTCTGGCGGAGGTCGCCGAGCGGCTCGCCCCGCCGTCGGTGCTCGTCCACGCGGCGGGGACGGCGCTCGTCTCCGACGCGCTGGAGACGACGCTGGAGCAGTGGGACCGGGTGCTGCGGGTGAACCTCACCGGCACCTTCGTCGTGTGCCAGGCCTTCGCCCGCGCCCGCGTCGCCGCCGGGGAGGGCGGCACGGTGGTCGCCATCGCGTCGATGTCGGCGCGCATCGTCAACGTGCCCCAGCGCCAGAGCGCCTACAACGCGAGCAAGGCGGGCGTCGAGGGTCTCGTGCGCTCGCTCGCCGTCGAGTGGGCGCCGCTGGGGATCCGGGTCAACGCCGTCTCCCCCGGCTACGTGGCCACGGACCAGACCCGCGGCGTCCTCGAGGGCGACCCGGAGACCGCCGCGGCGTGGCGCTCGCGCATCCCGGCCGGTGACGTCGGCCAGCCGGAGGACGTGGCGCACGCCGTCGCGCACCTGGCCTCGCCGCGCTCGCGGTACGTCGTCGGCCAGTGCGTCACGGTCGACGGCGGCTACACGGCCCTCTGAGGAGATCGGACCGCGCGGAGGGGGGCTACGAAGTCCGCGCAGAAGAGCCCACTCGGCGGAAGAAGGCTACGAAGTCCGCACAGGAGGGCCCCCGCGGCGGAAGAAGGCTACGAAGTCCGTCGCGGGGGCCTTGGGCGCACGAAGTCAGTGCAGCGTGTACCCGCCGTCGGTGACGAGCACGGTGCCCGTGCAGAAGGACGACGCGTCGCTGGCGAGGTAGACGACGCTCGCGGCGACCTCCTCGGGCGTCGCGTACCGCTGCATGGGGGCGTCCTCGATCCACATCCGCCGGAAGCGCGGCTCGTCGACGGGCGCCATCTCCGTCTTGACGTAGCCCGGCGCCAGCGCGTTGACGCGCACGCCCATGGGCGCCCACTCGGCCGCGAGCGACTTGGTCAGCTGGTGCACCGCCGCCTTGCTCGCGTTGTAGACGGGCTGCATCTGCGGGCGGTTGACGATCATCGCGCTGATCGACCCGATGTTGACGATCGAGCCGCGGACGCCGTCGGGGCCCTGCTGCGCCAGGTGCGGGGCGGCCACCTGCGAGGGCAGCCAGACGCCGCGGACGTTGGTCTGCAGCACGTCCTGGAAGTGGTCGTCGCTCACCTCGAGCGCCGGCTCGTGGATGCACGTGCCCGCGTTGTTGACGAGCACCTGCAGGCCGCCCAGCTCGTCGACGACGCGCCGCACGCCCGCCTCGACCTCGGCCCGGTCGGTGACGTCCATCCGCAGGCCGAGGGTGCGCCGGCCCGTCGACGCCGCGATCTCCGCGGCCGCCTCGACGCTCCTGGCCTCGTCGCGGGCGGCGACGGCGACGTCGGCCCCCGCCTCCGCGAGCGCCTGGGCGAAGGCGCGTCCCAGCCCGCGGTAGCCGCCGGTGACGAGCGCCACGCGCCCGTCGAGGCGGAAGCGGTCGAGGACGCCGCTCGCCGCGCGCTCCCCGCCGCCCGCGCCGTCGCCCACCGGACGACCCGCCGACCCGCTCACCGCGTCCCTCCCCGCACCGCTCACCGCACCGCTCACCGGGGACCCCCCGCGACGTCGACGACGGCCTTCATGCTCATCGGGTCGGAGTCGGCCTCGAGCGCCTCGCCGACGGAGTCGAGGTCGTAGCGCGCCGTCACCATGGCGTCGAGGTCGACGGCGCCGGTGCGGGCCAGCTCGATGGCGCGCGGCCAGGTGTCGACGTAGCGGAACGTGCCGGTGAGGGTGATCTCGCGGGTGGCGATGAGCTGCACCGGCAGCTCGATCTCCTCGGCGCCGAGGCCGACGAGGACGACGGCGCCGCCGCCGCGCACCGAGCGGATGCCGGACTGGACGGCCGGGGTGGCGCCCGTGCAGTCGACGAAGGCGTCGGCCTCGAGGTCGGCCAGCTCGGCGGCGGCCTCGCGGGGGTCGAGCGCGCGGGTGGCGCCGAACTGGAGGATCCGCTCGCGGCGGGACTCGACGAGGTCGGTGACGACGACCTCCGTGGCCCCGCGGGCGCGGGCCGCCTGGGCGACCATCGCGCCGATCGGCCCCGCGCCGGCGACGAGCACGCGGTCGCCGACGCCCACCTGCGCCTTGTGCGCGGCCCAGATGCCGACCGACAGGGGCTCGAGGAGGCCGGCCGCGGCGTCGGACAGCGAGTCCGGCACGGGGTGGGCGAAGTCGGCGGGCGCCGTCACGTACTCGCAGAACGCGCCGTCGACCGGCGGCGTCGCGTAGAAGACCATGTTGGGGCAGAGGTTCATCCGGCCCGCGTGGCACTGCCGGCAGCGGCGGCAGGGGCGCTGCGGCTCCACGGCCACGCGCTGCCCGAGGCGCTCCTCCGGCACGTCGCGGCCGACGGCGACGACGGTGCCGCCGACCTCGTGCCCGAGCACGAGCGGGCCGGTGACGACCATGTCGCCGATGCGGCCGTCGGTGTAGTAGTGCACGTCCGACCCGCAGACGCCGACGGAGCCGACGCGCACCAGCACCTCGTCGTCCGCCACGGCGGGCACGGGGCGCTCCTGCACCTCGACCTGCCGCACGCCGGTCATGACGCTGGCCCGCATGGTGCGGGGCACCTCCGTGGTGCTGGTCACCCTCGATCGCCTCCTCGTCGACGCGCGGGGCACCGCAGCCCCGGCTGCGGGCGATCATGCCGCCCCGCGCCGGGGGCCCGCACCCACGGCCCCCTCCGCGGGACGGCCTCAGCCGCGGGGCGCCTCGACGGGCCGGACGGCGCCCCCCACGTCGACGGACGGCACCGCGGCGCGCGGGCGTCCGGCGGTGTCGC
>NZ_JABEMA010000257.1 GCF_013004605.1 Pseudokineococcus marinus | reverse complement strand
GCCCCGGCCACCGGCCCGGCCCGCCGACCCGCACCTCCTCCGCGCGCCGCCCCCGGGCGGCGCGGCGCACCGTCGCGCCCACCGTCCCGACCGACCCCGCCCAGGAGGCGACGTGGTCTCGCAGCAGCTCCGCCCCGCCCCGCAGGAGAGCCCGGCGTCGTACGCCGCGCCCCGCGGCTCCCGCTCGGTCCCCGTCCTCCTGCTCAAGGTCCTCGTGCTCGCGGTGGTCATCAGCACCGTGGTGTCGCTGACGCCGGCGCTGGTCGCGGCGGAGCGGTGGGGCTTCCTCGTCTTCTTCTGGGTGCTCGTGCTGCTCGTCGTCGCCGTCTACGCGACCCGGCGCGCGATCCCGCTCAAGTACCTGCTGCCCGGGGCGGTGCTGCTCTTCAGCTTCGTCGTCTACCCGGTCATCTCCACCTTCCAGGTGTCGCTGACCAACCTCGGCGACGGCACGCGGGCCACCCGCGAGGAGGCGACGGCGCAGATCCTCGGGGCGTCCGTCGTCCAGGCGCCCGACGCGCCGCGCTACAACCTCAGCGTCGCCACGACCGGGTCGCCGTCGGCCGGGCCCTACGCCTTCCTCCTCGTCGACCCGGCGACGGGCGAGGCCTCCGTCGGCACGGACGAGGGGCTCGAGCCGCTCCCCGACGCGACCGTCACCGACGGCTTCGTCACCGCGGCCGACGGGTACGAGCTCCTGACGCCGGTGCAGGTCAACGACGCGAGCGCGCAGCTGGCCGACCTCACCGTGCCCGTCGACGGCGGGGCCGTCCGCCAGCTGGGCATCCGGCAGGCCTTCCTCGGCTCCACGCCCCTCGTCCACGACGAGGACGCCGAGACCATCACGAACACCGACACGGGCGTCGTCTACGCCCCGACGCTGCAGGGCGACCGCGAGTACTACGTCAGCGCCGACGGCCAGCGCCTCTCGGACCAGTCGTGGGCCGCCGACGTCGGCCTCGCCAACTACGTGCGGGCCTTCACGGACGCGCGGATCCTCTCCGACTTCCTCGGGATCTTCGGCTGGACCCTCGTCTTCGCCACGCTCTCGGTGGCGACCACCTTCGCGCTCGGGACCGTGCTCGCCATCGTCCTCAACGACCGCCGGGTCCGGGGCCAGAAGGTGTACCGCTCGATCCTGCTGCTGCCCTACGCCATCCCCAGCTTCATCTCGCTGCTGCTGTGGTCGGGCTTCTGGAACACCGACTTCGGGCTCATCAACGACCTCACCGGCCTGAGCGTCAACTGGTTCGGCGGCGAGACGACGGCGAAGGTCGCCGTCATCCTGACGAACCTCTGGCTCGGCTTCCCCTACATGTTCCTCGTCGTCACCGGAGCGCTGCAGGCCATCCCCGAGGACCTCAAGGAGGCGGCGGGCCTCGACGGCGCGGGCGGCTTCACGGGCTTCCGCACCATCACCTTCCCCCTGCTGCTCATCCCCACGGCGCCGCTGCTCGTGGCCTCCTTCGCCTTCAACTTCAACAACTTCAACACGATCTTCCTGCTCACCGGCGGCGGGCCCTTCACGCCGGACAACCCGACCGCCGGCGGCACGGACCTGCTCATCAGCTACACGATCCGCCTCGCCTTCGGCGCCAGCGGGGCGCAGTTCGGCTTCGCCTCCGCCATCGCGGTGCTGCTCTTCGTCCTCACCGGCGTCGTCGCCGCCCTGCAGTTCCGCCTGACCCGCCGCCTCGAGGACGTGATCTGACATGACCAGCCAGGAGCTGCGCGCGGGCACCCCCACCGCCCCCGGCCACCTCGCCGCCCCCGGTGGCGACGGCCCGTCCGCGCCGTCCGTCCCGCCGACCGCCTACCGCATGAGCCGCGGCCGCTGGTGGCGCGAGGTGGGCTGGCGGCACGTCGTCGGCCTCGCCGCCGTCGCGTTCGCCGTCTTCCCCGTCCTCTACATCGTCTCCGCGGCCTTCAACCCGCTGGGCAGCGTCGTGTCGACCGACCTCGTCCCGCGCCAGCTGAGCCTGGTGAACTTCCAGGCGCTCTTCACCGACCCGTCGCGGCCCTTCGGCCGGTGGATGCTCAACACGCTCGTCGTGTGCACCTCGGTGACGCTCATCCAGGTCACCTGCAGCGCCTTCGCCGCCTACGCCTTCAGCCGCTTCCGCTTCCGCGGGCGCCGCGGGGGCCTGCTGGCCCTCCTGCTCATCCAGATGTTCCCGCAGATCCTCGCCACCATCGCGCTGTTCCTGCTGTTCACCGACCTCGGCGAGGTCATCCCGGCCATCGGCCTCAACACCCTGGCCGGCTACGTCCTGGTCATGTGCGGCAACGCCTTCGCGCAGGTGTGGCTCATCAAGGGCTTCTTCGACTCGATCCCGGCCTCCCTCGACGAGGCCGCGACGGTCGACGGCGCCGGGCACGCGACGATCTTCTTCCGGATCCTCCTGCCGCTGCTCGTGCCGATCCTCGCCGTCACGAGCCTGCTCGCCTTCGTCGGCGTCATCAGCGAGTTCCTCATCGCCTCGATCTTCCTGCGCGAGGCGGGCGTGCGGACCGTCGCCGTGGGCCTGTGGTCGGTCATCGAGAACGACCGCTCGAACAACCTGGGGCTCTTCGCGGCGGGCGCGCTGCTCACGGCGATCCCCGTCGTCCTGCTCTTCCAGTACCTGCAGCGCTTCATCGTCGGCGGCATCACCGCGGGCGGGGTGAAGGGGTGAGCCCGGCGCCCCGGGACCACGAGCTCCGCGCGCCCCACCACGACGGCTCCGCCTGGTGCACGGGGACGGCGTCGCCGGCACTCGGCGAGCGCGTGCCCGTCCGGGTCCTCGTGCCCGACGCGGCCGACGGCTCGCCGTGGGGCGGCGCCGTCCACGTGCGCCAGCTGCGCGACGGCGAGCCCGTCCTGCGGGCCGCCGTGCCGGACGGCCGCGGCCCGGGCGGCACGTGGTTCTCCGCCGAGGTGGAGGCGCGCAACCCCGTCACCCCCTACCGCTTCCTCCTCGCGGGGCGCGACGGCGCGGGCCGGCCCGCGCACCGGTGGCTCACCGGCGAGGGCGTGACCACGCGCGACGTCACGGACGCCGCCGACTTCCGCCTCCTCGCCTCCGAGGGCCCGGCGGCGTGGGTGGCCGACCAGGTGGCCTACCAGGTCTTCCCCGACCGCTTCGCCCGCTCGGGCGCGGAGCGGGAGACGCCGTCGTGGGCGGACCGCGCCGCGTGGGACGACCCGGTGGTGCACCGCGGGCCCGGGGTGGGGCGGCAGTGGTTCGGCGGAGACCTCGACGGCGTCGCCGCCCACCTCGACCACGTCGCGTCGCTGGGCGCCTCGCTGCTCTACCTGACGCCCTTCTTCGAGGCCCGGTCGAACCACCGCTACGACGCGGTGACCTTCGACCACGTGGACCCCGCGCTCGGCGGTGACGCGGCGATGCGCCGGCTCGTCGACGCCGCGCACGCCCGCGGCATGCGGGTCATGGGCGACCTCACGACCAACCACACCGGCGTCGAGCACCCCTGGTTCCGCGCCGCCCTCGCCGACGCCACCTCCGAGGAGGCGGACTACTACCGCTTCCTCGACGACGACCCGATCGGCTACGAGACGTGGCTCGGCGTCGACACCCTGCCCAAGCTCGACCACACGTCGGCGGCCCTGCGCCGGCGGCTCGTCGACGGGCCGGGGTCCGTCGTCGCCGAGCACCTGCGGCGCGGCCTCGACGGGTGGCGCATCGACGTCGCCAACATGACCGGGCGCCTGGGCGCCGACGACCTCGCCGTCGAGGTGGCCCGCCTGGCGCGCGCGACGGCGCAGGCCACGAGCCCGGGCGCGTGGATGCTCGCCGAGCACTGCCACGACGCCTCCGCCGACCTCGTCGGGGACGGCTGGCACGGCGCCATGGACTACGCGGGCTTCACCCGGCCGGTGTGGGCGTGGCTCAACGCCGGCTACCCGGGGGGCCCGGGGGAGGAGCACGGCCTGCGCTTCCTCGGCTGGCCCGTGCCCGTGCCGGTGCAGCCGGGCGGCGACGTCGTCGCGACGATGCGCGCGGTCCACGCGGCGATGCCCTGGCGGTCGTGGGCGGCGTCGACGTCGCACCTCGACACGCACGACACGCCGCGCTTCCGCACGGTGGTGGGCGGCGGCCGCAGCGGCCTCGCCGACCTCGCCGGCCGCGGGCGCGACCGGCACGTCGCCGGCCTCGCGCTGCAGATGACGCTGCCCGGCGTGCCGACCCTCTTCGCCGGTGACGAGGTCGGGCTCACCGGCCTCGACGGCGAGCACTCGCGCACGCCCATGCCGTGGGACCGCCCGGAGGCGTGGGACGCGCCGACGCTCGGCGCCGTGCGCACCTGGGGCCGGCTGCGGCGGGCCTCCGTGGCGCTGCGCCGGGGCGGGCTGCGCTGGGTCGCCGCCCGGGACGACGTCCTCGTCCACCTGCGCGAGCTCGAGGAGGTCGCGGACCTGCGCGCGCTCGAGGCCGTGGAGCGCGAGCGGCGCGAGCTCGTCGTCGACGGCAAGCCCGTGACCGCCAGCTCGCTCGTCGAGCGGCTCGGCTTCACCCG
>NZ_JABEMA010000256.1 GCF_013004605.1 Pseudokineococcus marinus | reverse complement strand
CGACCGCGGCCCGCTCGCCGTCCTGGCGCCCCTGGCGCCCGGCGGGACGCTCGACGTCGGCGGGCAGCTGCAGGGGCCCCGGGCCACGGACGCGCTGACCGGGTCGGGGACGGGGCCGCTCGTGACGACCGAGGTCGTCGTCGCCGCCCTCGGCCTGCTCCTCGCCCTGGCCGCCGCCGCGGGCCTGGGTCGGGCGCGGCCCTCGCGGCTGCGGCGCACCGCGCTCGTGCTCGCCGTCGTGCCGCTGCTCTTCGCCGCCGGCGCGCTCGTCGACGGCGTCACCCCCGCCGTCGTGCTGCCGGCGCTCGCGGTGCTGCCGGCGGCCGGGGCCGTGGGCCTCACCGCCCTGCTGCGCGGACGCCGGGGACGCCGCTCCGGCCCGGTGCCGCCGGACGACGTCGACCGCGCCGCCGTCGCCGACCTCCACGCGCGGGTGGGCGTGCCCGAGCTGCCGCCCGTGGCGGTCGTCATCGCCGCCTACGACGAGGCGCCGGGCATCGGCGCGGTCCTCGCGGGCCTGCCGGCCGAGGTGCTCGGCCTGCGCGTCGCGGTCGTCGTCGTCGACGACGGCAGCACCGACGGCACGGCGGAGGCCGTCGCCGCCTCGGGGCGCGCGCTCGCCGTCGCCTGCCCCGCCAACCGCGGCCAGGGCGCCGCGCTGCGCCTGGGCTACCGCGTGGCCCGCGAGCACGGCGCCCGCTACGTCGTGACGACGGACGCCGACGGCCAGTACGACGTCGGGGACGTCCCGGCCGTGCTGCGGCCCGTCGTCGAGGGCGAGGCCGACTTCGTGTCCGGCTCGCGGCGCCTCGGGCACCAGCACACGCGCGACCGGGTGCGCCGCACGGGCGTCCACGTCTTCGCGTGGGTCGTCAGCGCGATGTCCGGGACGCGGGTCACCGACACCTCCTTCGGGCTGCGCGCGATGCGGGCCGACCTCACCGGCGTCGTGACGCTGCGCCAGCCGCAGTACCAGTCGTCCGAGCTCATGCTCGGGGCGCTCTCGCACGGCTACCGCGTGCGCGAGGTCCCGGCGACCATGCACGTGCGCAGCGCCGGCGCCAGCAAGAAGGGCCGCAACCTCGTCTACGGGTCGCGGTACGCGCGCGTCGTCGTCGGCACCTGGTGGCGCGAGGGCCTGCTCACCCCGGCCGACGAGGTGGCCCCCGCGCTGCGGGGCTCCGCGCTGGGGGGCTCCGCGCTGGGGGGCTCCGGCGGGGCGGCGCCCGCGGCGCCCGCTCCGGCGGCGTGAGCGTCACCCGGTCGTGACCCGCGGCACCCGGCCCGGCCGCCGATGCCGCACCCTGGTGCCGTGACGACGACCGCCGGCCGCCGGGCGAGCGCGCACCCCGCGCCGCGACCGCCCGGGCCCGCCCGGGCAGGAGGGTCGCGCCGGTGGCGGGAGCGCCTCGGCGACCACGCGCCCTTCCTCGTCGTCCTCGGGCTGGGGCTGCTCGTGCGCCTCGTCGTCACGGTCGCCTTCTGGCCGGCGATGATGGTGAGCGACGCCCCGTCGTACCTGCGCTTCCTCGGCGACCTGCAGCCCAGCCTCGAGCGCCCCGACGGCTACGGGCTCCTCTTCCTCCTGCCGCTCTCGCTCGTCGCGGACGACGTCGCCCTCTTCGTCGGCGTCCAGCACGTGCTGGGGCTCGCGGCCGCCACGGGGCTCTACGCGCTGCTGCGCCGCTGGGGCGTGGGCCGGTGGTGGGCCGCCGTCGGCGTCCTGCCGCTGCTGCTCGACGCGATGGTGCTCGTCCTCGAGCACGGCCCGCTCAGCGACGCCGTCTTCCTCGACCTCCTCGTGCTGGCCGTCGTCCTCCTCGGCTGGCGGCGCCGACCCTCGCCCGGCGTCGCGCTCGCGGCCGGCCTCGTCATGGGCTGCGCCGTCCTCGTCCGCCAGGTCGGGACGCCGCTCGTCCTCGCCGGCGCCCTCTTCTGCCTGCTCGCGGCGTCGGGCCGGTGGCGGCGCCTCGTCCCGGCGGGCCTGCTCGTCGTCGGCTTCGTCGTGCCCGTGGGCGCCTACAGCGCGTGGTTCGCCGGGACCTACGGCAGCCCCGGGCTGTCCGGCATCGGCGGGGTGTCCTCGTACATGCGCACGACGACGTTCGTCGACTGCGACCGCCTCGAGCTCGCCCCCTACGCGCGGGTGCTGTGCCCGCCCGAGCCGGTGGGCGAGCGGCGCGACCCCACCGACTACGGCTGGTACGAGATCGGCAGCGGCGTGCAGTCGCTCGTCGTGCCGCCCGGCGTCGACCGGCGGGCGGTGCTGCAGGACTTCGCCCGCCAGGCGCTCGCGGCCCAGCCGCTGGACTACGCGCGGGTCGTGCTGCGCGACGTCGCCCTCGGCTTCGACCCGCTGCGCGCGGACCGCTTCGAGTACAACACCGTCTTCAAGTGGAAGTTCGCCACGTACGTCGACCGGGAGCCGACGCCGTGGACCGAGCCGGGCTTCGCCGACCACGGCGGCGTCCAGCAGCAGACCCGCCAGCCGTGGGCGGACCTCCTCGTGGCCTACGAGAAGGTCGTCTACACGTGGGGGCCGCTGGTCCTGCTGAGCCTCGTCGTCGGGGCCGTCGGCGCCCTGTCCCCGCGCGCCGGTGCCGCGCGGCCCCTCGTGCTGCTGCTCGTCCTCGTCGGCTTCGGCCTGTCGGTGCTGCCGGACATCACCACCCAGTTCGTGTGGCGCTACCAGCTGCCCGCGGTCGTGCTGCTGCCCGTCGCCGCCGTCCTCGCCGGCAGCGCCCTGCGCCACCGTGGCCCGCGCCGGGTTCCCTGAGGCGCCGGGTTCCCTGAGGCGCCGGGTTCCCTGAGGCGCCGGGTTCCCTGAGGCGCCGGGTCCCCTGGAGGGGCGCGTCGCCCGCCGTCAGCGGTCGGCGGCCTCGGGGAGCACCTCGGCGACGCCGAGCACCGACTGCCCGAACGGCGGGGTGACGACCTTCTCGAGCATCCGCGTCACGGGCACGACGACGCCGTCGTAGACCCGCACGAGGCCGGGCTTCGGCGTCCCGACGCCGCCGCGCCGCACGGCCGCCCACCAGGCGAGGCCGCCGAGGAGGTTGACGGGCCGGACGAGGCGCGGCGCCAGCCCGGCCCGCTCGAAGGCGCTGCGCAGCGTCGCGGGCGTGTAGCGGCGCACGTGCCCGACGCGGCGGTCGAAGTCGCCGTAGAGCTGCATGTACGCCGGCACGAACATGACGACGGTGCCGCCCGGCTCGACGAGGCGGGCCAGGCGCCGCAGGGCGCCGGCGTCGTCCTCGATGTGCTCGAGCACGTTGGAGGCGAGCACGGTCGCGACGGGCGCGCCGAGGTCGGGCAGCTCGCCGTCGAGGTCGAGGCGGCGGGCCTCCACCTCAGGTCGGTCGGCGAAGCGCCGCGCGATCTGCGCCACCGCGCCGGGGTCGACGTCGGTGACGACGTGGCGCTCGAGGTCCATGCCCCGCGCGAAGGTCTCGGCCAGCTCGCCGAGCCCGGCACCGACCTCGAGCAGCGTGCGGCCGACGTGCGGGCGCATGAGCTCGAGCTGGTACGCCTTGTAGTTCGGCTGGCCCGCGCCCGAGCCCTCCTCGAGCGTCCGTCCCGTCGCCGAGGAGAAGGCGCCCTCCCCTCCGGCGTCTGCGGGGTCCCCGGCGTCCGGGGCGGCGGGGCGACCGGGGGCGGCGTCGGTCATCGGGTCTCCTCGCGGGGGCTGGCGTCGGGGCGCCGGGGATCGGGGCGCCGGGCGCCGCGCGCCCCGGGCAGGCGGCGGAAGAGCTGGTGCAGGACGGCGTAGCGCACGAGCGCCATGACGGCGTAGACGCCGAGGAAGGCGACGTTGACGGAGGCGAACAGCACCGCGTCGGCCGCGCCGGCGCGCTCGAGGAGGGTCTCGGTGAGCGCGGTGGCGCCCGACGCCAGGGCGAGGGTGAGGAGCACGACGGCGACGTACGGCACGAGCTCGCGGCGCACGCTGGGGCGGCCCTGCACGCGCCACACCCACGAGCGGTTGATGACGTAGTTGGGCACCGCGCCCGCGAGCCACCCCAGCAGGGTGGACGTCGTCGTCGACGCGCCGAGGGGGCCGTACAGCAGCGCGAAGGCGACGGCGCTGCAGACGGTCGCGACGCCGGAGCCGCCGGCGTAGCGCAGGAGGCGCGCCCCGTGCGCGGACACCAGCCGGGGGACGAGCGGTCGGGTGCCGGGAGCGTCGGACGACGCCGCGGGCGACGGCGTGGACGTCCGGTGGCGGGGCACCTGCGGAGCCTAGGCGCACGACCGGCGCGCGCCCGTCCGGCTCGGGGAGCGGCCCGTCGGCCGGGCGGGCGCCGACGCGTCACCTAGCGTGGGCGCGTGGTGCAGACGGCGCGGTCAGCGGGGACGGCGCCCGCCGCGCCGGCCGAGCCCGTCGGCCCCGCTCGACGGCGCCGTGCTCCTCCTGGCGACCTGGACGCCCGTCTACCAC
>NZ_JABEMA010000255.1 GCF_013004605.1 Pseudokineococcus marinus | reverse complement strand
CCGCCCGCCGCGCCGCCGGCGGCCGCCTGGCGGTGCTCTGCCCGCCGGGGCGGGTGGAGGAGACCTCCGCCGCGCTCGTCGGGCGGCTGCGCACGGCCGGGGGCGCCGAGCTCGGCGTCTCCACCGGCCCCGGGGCGCTGGACAGCCCGGTCGCCGTCATGAGCGTCGCCGACTCCAAGGGCCTGGAGTTCGACGCGGTGGTGCTCGTCGAGCCCGCGGAGGTCCTCGGCGGGCCGGACGACGAGGACCCGCGCGCCGGGGCGCACGACCTCTACGTGGCGATGACGCGACCGACGCAGCGGCTGCACGTGCTGGCGTCCCCCGGGCTCGACCCCGCGCTCGCGAGGGCGCTCGTCGGGGGCTGACGGTCGCCCTCGGCCCTCGGCCCCCGGCCGTCAGCCGGAGGTCGGGACGTCCTCGACGACCTCGACGCCCGCCGCGCGCATCTCCTCGAGCGCGGCGCGGGAGCTCTCGGGCGCGGTGCCGGCGACGAGCGGCAGCAGCACCCGCACGCGGAAGCCGGCGCGGGCGGCGTCCAGCGCCGTGGCCCGCACGCAGTGGTCCGTGGCGATGCCGACGACGTCGAGGTCCGTGACGGCCTTGCGGTGCAACCACTCCTCGAGCCGGTCGCCGCCCTCGGCCTCGCCCTCGAAGCCCGAGTAGCCGTCCGAGTACTGGCCCTTGCGGAAGACGGCCTGCGCGAGGTCGAGGTCGAAGCCGGGGTGGGCGGCGGCCCCGGGCGTGCCCGCGACGCAGTGGACCGGCCAGCTCGTGACGAAGTCCGGGTCGTCGCTGAAGTGGCTCCCCGGGTCCACGTGCCAGTCCTGGGTCGCGACGACGGCGGCGTAGTCGTCGGCGCGCTCGCGGGCGTGCCGGGTGACGGCGTCGGCGACCGCGGCGCCGCCCTCGACGGCGAGGGACCCGCCCTCGCAGAAGTCGACCTGCACGTCGACGACGACGAGCGCCCGCGCGTGGGCGCTCGTCCCCGCGGTCGGCTCGGGCTGGGCGCTGGTGCTCACGTGGGCTCCGCTGGTCGATGGGCGTCCGGACTGGTCCCAGGCTCTCCCCGCTCGCCGTGCCGGGCCACCTCGGGCACGGTCTCTCGTCGAGACGGAGGTCGTGGTCGTGGCACGGCCTCGCGGGTGAGGGCAGCCTCCGTGCCGGGCGGGGCCGGTGCGGACAGGGCGGTGACGTCCGCCCGGCCCACCCGTCGGACGACGGTGTCGCACACCGCGCGGACCCAGCACCCCCCCGGGGGGTCGGTGCGACGACGCGGGAGGCGGGAGAGCGGTGACGAGGACTGCGCTGGAGTGGACGTGGCCCGTGGCGCTCCTCGTCCTGGCTCTGCTGGTGCTCGCCTTCGCCTACAGCGCCGTGTCGCGCGCCGCCACGGTCGTCATGGCGGTCGGCGGCGTCGTGGTGCTGGCGGGCTCCCTCGTGGCCCGACGAGCGGCGCGGAGGACGTCGCGCTCGAGGTGAGCTCGGGACCGCGGGTCCCGGCCCGGTGGACGCTCGTGCGGAGGCCGCCCTGGAAGCCGCCAGGCCGTCGGTGGGGCCTGCTGCTGCGGGTAGCCCTCCGCGTCGAGGCGGAGCTCGACCTGCCGCTCCTGCTCGACCCAGCGTCGTCGCGCGTCCAGGGACCCGTGCCGGACGGCGAGCCGGATGACCCAGCAGGCCGCGAAGAGCCTCAGAGCGATGACGGCGAGGTGGAGGAGCACCCCGAGGAGCAGGAAGGGGACCTCAGGCACGGACATGGCTCCACGCTGGAGCGAGCCATCACCCGGCGTCGGACGGTGACGTCAGGGCTGGTCCTCGCGCAGCCGGTCGACAGCGCCCGGGCGCGCCTCCCCGGCGACCTCCAGGGCCATGAGGGCGGCGCCCAGGACGGCGTCCCCCGCGGGCGGGAGGAGGAGCGTCGGGGTCGCGCCCGGCACGACGAGGGCCTCGCGCAGGCGCTCGCGGAAGGCCGGGTCGCTCGCGACCCCGCCGGTGGTGCTGACGCGCACCGGGTCCCGGCCCACGAGGGGCGCGAGGAGCAGGACGCCGCGGGCCGTGCGCTCGGCCAGGGCGCGCACGGCCCGGTCCGCCAACGGGCTCGTGCTCGCGGCCGCCGTGACGAGGGGGGCGAGAGCGCCGTAGCGACGGGTGACCGCGTGCCGTCCTGCCCGGTCGACCTCCAGCGCGGCGGTGCGCAGCCCCGCGGCGTCGGCGGCGCCCCAGGCGGCGAGCAGCGCCGCGACGAGGTCGGCGTCGTCCGGTCCGGCGGCGCCGACGAGCACCTGCTGCACGGCCTCGAACGCGAGGTGCCGGGCGCCGCCGGCGTAGTGGGCCAGCTGCCCGTTCTCGACCTCGTCGCCGTCGGTGGTGATGGCGAGGACCATCGAGCCGGTCCCGGCGACCACGACGACGCCCGGCTCGCCGGCCAGCGCGCCCCGGTGGGCCGTCACCGCGTCGTTGACGACGACCTGCGGGCACGCCAGCTCGGGGAGGGCGTAGGCGGAGCGCGCCCACTCCAGGCTGCGGTCGCCGTGGTCGCCGCCGCGCCGGCTCACGCCGGCCACCCCGGCCACGAGGGCGCGCGCGTCCTCGCGCGCGAGGTCGCCGGACCGCAGCGCCTCGAGGACGGTCTCCTGCAGGTGCGCGACGGCGTCGTCGTCGTGGTGCCAGGCGCCCGCGGGTCCCGCGGCGCCGCTCAGCCGCCGCCCCTCCAGGTCGACGCACGCCACGCGCGTGCGCGTCCCGCCCGCGTCCACCGCGACGACGTACGGGCGGCCCGGGCGCGTCGTCGGCACGGCGCGACGCTAGGGCACGGCGGTCCCGCTCGTCGGGGACCCGCGCGCTCGTCAGCCGCCGCCCTCGCCGGTCACGAGCCAAGGGCCCCCGTCGTCGCGGACGAGCAGGAACGACCAGACCGTCGGGCCGTCGGGCAGGGACGCGTCGCCACCGCCCAGCACGAAGGTGGCGCGCACGTCGACCGCCTCGTCGTGACCACCGGCGGGGCTCTCGCCGGTGGGGGCGTCCTCGTCGGTGGGCCGCTCCTCGGCCGGCTCGAGGAGGAGGTCGCGGATGCTCACGGCCGGCCCCGCCGCGAGGCCGGAGCCGGACGCCTCGTGCTCGGGGGTGGACAGCGACCGTGCGGCGTCCTCGTCGCCCGCCTGGACCGCGGCGAGGTAGGTCGCGACGACGACCTCGGGCGGGCTGCCCGCGGCCAGGGTCGGCACCCGTGGGCCGCCGCAGCCGGCGACGGCGAGCAGGGGGATCAGGACGAGGACCGGCAGGAGCCGCGCAGCGCGCACGGCGTGATCCTGGTGCGCCGCGGCCGGGCGCGACGGCGGTTCCGGAGCACCTGCGCCGGCCGGCCCCGCTGGAGCAGCCGCGGCCCTCGCGCCACGGGCGTGCGCGACGATGCGCCGGTGACGAGCGCCGAGCAGCCCCTGGGCGACCTGGACCGCACGGCCCTGGTCGTCGTCGACGTCCAGCGCGGCTTCGAGGACCCCTCCTGGGGCGCACGCGGGCCGGACCACCTGGGCCACGTGCTCGCTCTGCTCGACGCCTGGCGGGCGGCCGGGCGCCCCGTGGTGCTCGTGCGCCACGACTCGACGACGCCGGGCTCGCCGCTGGCCCCGGGCCAGCCCGGCAACGACCTCGTCGACGGTGTCGACGGGCCGCACGACCTCCTCGTCGTGAAGTCTGTGAACAGCGCCTTCCACGGCGAGCCGGACCTCGACGCGTGGCTGCGCGCCGAGGCGGTCGACGGCGTCGTCGTCTGCGGCACCACGACCAACCACTGCTGCGAGACCACCGCCCGCGTGGGCGGGAACCTCGGCCACCGCGTCCTCTTCGCCCTCGACGCGACGTCGACCTTCGACCGCACCGGCCCCGACGGGACGGTCCTCACCGCCGCGGAGCTCATGCGCGCCACCGCCACGAACCTCCACGGCGAGTTCGCGACCGTCGTCACCACCGCGCAGCTCCTCGGGCGCTGAGGCACCGGGAGCCCGCGTCCGGCGTGCGCGCCGACGACCGCTGTGGCGGGATGACCCCGTGGCGCGACGACGCACCGACGGCGGGTGGGGCGTCCCGCCGTCCGCCATGGCCCAGGACGAGCTGGACCGCGCCCGCGGCCGCGTGCGGATGCTCAACGGAGCGCTCGAGGGCGGGATGGAGGGGTGGACCCTGCCGCTGCAGCAGTGGGAGCTCGTGCGCGAGGTCCTGCTCGAGGTGGTCGACGACGCCGACCCCGAGCGCGGCGCGCTGCTGGGCGAGGTCGTCGAGACGGCCCAGGCCCGGCTGGGCCGCCATCCCGCCTTCCCCGGCGGGCGGCTGACGAACATGGTCCGCTACGTCAAGGTCGACCTCGAGGGCCGCGGCGTCCTCGAGGTGGTGCCGCGGTCCTCTCCCCAGCGCGTCCGGCGCGGCGCGCGCGACGGCGCGGGCGGCACGGGCGCCTGAGGCGCGAGGGTGCGGGGCGTCAGGCGCCCGCGCCCACCAGGCGCGTGG
>NZ_JABEMA010000254.1 GCF_013004605.1 Pseudokineococcus marinus | reverse complement strand
GTCCGGCCATGTGCCCCCCCCGGGCCGGACGCCCGTCCCGGCGACGGCACGGGGACCGGGCCGGCCGGGCCCGACGCGCTCGCCCAGGGGGCCCTGGCCGCGGAGCGGGCCCTGCTGGGCGGGGAGCCCTCGCTCTCGCGCCGCGAGGTGGCGACCGCCGCGGGGGTGCGGCTGCGGGACGCGCGGGCGCTCTGGCGGGCGCTGGGCCTGCCGAACGTCGAGTCCTCCGTGCCGGCGTTCACGCAGGACGACGTCGACGCGCTGGCCCAGGTGACCCGCCTCGTCGAGGACGTCCGGCTCGGCGAGGAGCGGGCGCTGGAGCTGGCGCGGGCGATCGGTCGGACGATGGACCGGCTGGCCTCCTGGCAGGTCCAGCTGCTGCTCGAGGAGACCGGCAGCGCCGACGAGGTGCCCGCCCGCCTGCAGGAGGTGGTCGAGGACCTCGGCCCGCTGCTCGACTACACGTGGCGCCGCCACCTCGCGCACGCGCTCGACCAGCTGGCCGCCGACCGGCTCGCCCGCGACCCCGCCATGACGGTCCAGCGCACGGTCGGCTTCGCCGACATCGTCGCGTTCACGAGCGTGGCCCGGCGGGTCTCCGAGACCGAGCTCGGCCGGCTCGTCCACCGCTTCGAGGTGACCGCGGCCGACGTCGTGGCGCGCCACGGCGGTCGGGTCATCACGATGATCGGCGACGAGGTGCTCTTCGCCTGCGCCCCGGGCGCGGCGCCGGCCGGGATCGCCCTGGACCTCGCGGAGGCGATGGACGAGGACCCCGACCTCCCGCGCGTGCGGGTCGGTCTCGCCACCGGGCGGGTCGTCGCCCGGCTCGGCGACCTCTTCGGCACCCCGGTCAACCGCGCGTCCCGGCTCACGGCGATCGCCCGGCCCGGCACCGTCCTCCTCGACGGCCCGACCGCCCACCCCCTGGTCGGCACGCCGGGGCTGGACCTGCGGCCGCTGCGCGAGCGCGAGCTGCGCGGGCTCGGTCCCGTGCGCCCCTGGCTGCTGCGCCGTTCGACGGCGGGGACGGGGACGGGGCCGGGGGTGGACACGGGCCCGGGCTCCGGCTCGGACCCGGAGGGGGCGGCGTCGCCGTCCGACGACGAGGCGCTCTGGCGCCTCGAGGGCCTCGGCGGGCCCTGAGGGCCACCCTCAGCGGCGCCCCGGACGGTGGTGCTGCCGGCGGGGCAGGCGGCGCACGAGGTCGAGGACGGCCCACCACGTCACGCGGACGACGGCCTCGCCGACGATGGCGGGCCCCATCTTCGAGCGGCCGGCGGCGCGCTCGACGAAGGTGATGGGCACCTCCACCACGCGGGCGCCCTCGCGGACCGCCCGCAGGGTGGTCTCCACCTGGAAGCAGTAGCCCGTGGAGCGCATGCCCGCGACGCCGACGCGCTCGAGCAGCTCGGCGCGGAACGCGCGGAAGCCGGCGGTGGCGTCGCGCACCCCGAGGCGCAGCGCCACGCGGATGTAGGCGTTGCCCCCGCGGGAGAGCAGCTGCCGACGGCGCGGCCAGCCCCGCGTGCCGCCCCCGCGCACGTACCGCGAGCCGATGGCGAGGTCGGCGCCGCCCGGGCCCACGGCGTCGAGCAGGGCCGGCAGGCGGTCGGCCGGGTGGGACAGGTCGGCGTCCATCTCGACGACGACGTCGTACCCGCGCTCGCGGGCCCAGGCGAAGCCGGCGCGGTAGGCGGCGCCGAGCCCGTCCTTGCCCGCGCGGCGCAGCAGGTGCACGCGCGGCTCGGGCCGGGCGGCGACGAGGTCGCCGCTGCCGTCGGGGCTCGCGTCGTCGACGACGAGGACGTCCGCGCCCGGCGCGGCGGCGAGGACGGCGTCGAGGAGCGCTCCGAGCGTGGCGGCCTCGTCGTAGACGGGCACGACGACGACGGCCCTCACGCGGCGCCGCCCGGCTCGGCACCGCTGCGCCCGGGCCCCGGGCGGTGGAGCTCCGTCCGGTGGAGATCCGTCCGGTGCGGCCCCGGCACGAGCAGGGCCTCCGACGGCGGGACGGGCGGTGGCCGGCGCCCCGGGACGTCGCGGAAGACGAGCGCCCGGTAGGCGACGAAGCGGAAGGCCGTGCCGAGGACGAGGCCCACGCCGTTGGCGGACACGTTGTCGGCCAGCACGCTGGTGAGCCCGAGGACGTAGTGCGAGACGGCGAGGCACGCCAGCGCGATGCCGGTGCCGCCGGCGTTCACGGCCAGGAAGAGGAGGAGCTCGCGCCGCGTGGAGCCCGTGGTGCGGTGGCCCCAGGTCCACCACCGGTTGCCGAGCCACGTGACCGCCGTCGCGACGACGGTCGAGACGACCTTGGCGGTGAGGGGCCGGTCCTCGAGCAGCCCGAGGGCCGAGGTCCGCAGCAGGGTGAAGACGCCGACGTCCACGACGAAGCCGGCGCCGCCGACCAGGAGGAAGCGCCACACCTCCTCGCCCACGTGGCGCGGGCGGCGGCGCAGCGCGCTCCGCCAGCGGCTCCCCGCCGGGGCCGGCTCTCCTGACGCCACCGCTCTCGTCCCCTCCGGCCCGCACCCTCGACACCCCGCACGCCCCGGTGCGCGCGGCCGGGCAGCGGCCGTGGCCCGAACCTACCTGCGCCTCCGGGACGCCCCCGACCGCCCGGGGCGCCCGGCTGCGGGCCGGGAGGGGTGAGGAGGCGGGCGGGGAGGCGCCGTGGGTCGGACGCGTCCGCCGTCGGTAGCCTCCGCGCGTGCGCCCCTCCCGCTGCCGCCCGCACCGCCGGTCCCCGCACGGGTCCGCCCGCCGGGGCCGTCCGCCCGTCGGGACCCGCCCGTGAGCGCCGCGGCGACCCCCGCCGACGCCGCACCGGCGGCGGCCGGGACCCGCACGGGCGCGGGTCCAGGCTTCCCCGTGGTCGCCGTCGTCGGCGGCGGGCAGCTGGCGCGGATGATGCAGCCGGCCGCCGTCGAGCTCGGCGTCGGCCTGCGGGTCCTCGCGACCTCCGCGGCGGAGAGCGCCGCCCTCGCCGTCCCCGACGTGCGCCTGGGCGCCCACACCGACCTCGCCGCGCTGCGCTCGGTCGCGGACGGCGCGGCCGCGCTGACCTTCGACCACGAGCACGTGCCGACCGAGCACCTGCGCGCCCTCGAGGCCGACGGCGTCGCCGTGCGCCCGGGGCCGGCCGCGCTCGTGCACGCCCAGGACAAGCTCGTCATGCGCCGCCGCCTCACCGACCTGGGCGTCCCGTGCCCGCGGTGGGCGCCCGTCGACGACGTCGACGCGCTCGTGGCCTTCGGCGACGGCGAGAACGACGGCGAGGGGGGCTGGCCGGTCGTCCTCAAGACGCCGCGCGGCGGCTACGACGGCAAGGGGGTGCGCGTCCTCGACGACGCGGCCGCCGCCCGGGCCGCGCAGGACTGGTTCGACGCCGCCGACGGACCCCTCCTCGTCGAGGAGGCCGTCCCCTTCGTCCGCGAGCTCGCCGTCCTCGTCGCCCGCAGCCCCAGCGGGCAGGCCTCGGCGTGGCCCGTGGTCGAGACCGTGCAGGTCGGCGGCGTCTGCAGCGAGGTGACCGCTCCCGCGCCCGGTCTCGACGAGGACCTCGCCGCGGAGGTCGTGGGGACGGCGCTGCGCGTCGCCGGCGAGCTCGGCGTCACGGGCGTGCTGGCCGTCGAGTGCTTCGAGACGGCGGACGGCCGCGTCCTGGTCAACGAGCTCGCCATGCGGCCCCACAACTCGGGCCACTGGACGCAGGACGGCGCGGCGACGTCGCAGTTCGAGCAGCACCTGCGGGCGGTGCTCGACCTGCCGCTGGGCTCGCCGCGCGCGCGGGCCCGCTGGACGGTGATGGCCAACGTCCTCGGCTCCTCCCGCGCGGACCGCGCGGCGGAGGAACCGGAGGCGATGTACCGCTCCTACCTGCACGTCATGGCGCGCGACCCGGAGGTCAAGGTGCACCTGTACGGCAAGGGCCCGCGCCCCGGGCGCAAGCTCGGGCACGTCACCGCGTGGGGCGACGACCTCGAGGACGTGCGCTCCCGGGCGCGGCACGCCGCCGCCTTCGTCGCGGGGGACATCGATGAGTGAGGGCCCGCTCGGCGCCGTCGTCGGCGACGGCGACCCGCTCGTCGGCGTCGTCATGGGCTCGGACTCCGACTGGCGCGTCATGGAGGCGGTCTCGACCGCCCTGTCCGAGTTCGCCGTCCCGCACGCCGTGGACGTCGTGTCCGCCCACCGGATGCCCGAGCGGATGGTCGACTACGGCCGCACCGCCGCCGACCGGGGGCTGCGGGCCCTCGTGGCCGGCGCCGGGGGAGCGGCGCACCTGCCGGGGATGCTGGCGGCGCTGACGCCGCTGCCCGTCGTGGGGGTGCCGGTGCCGCTGGCCCACCTCGACGGCATGGACTCGCTGCTGTCCATCGTGCAGATGCCCGCGGGCGTGCCCGTGGCCACGGTCTCCGTCGGCGGCGCGCGCAACGCCGGGCTGCTCGCCGTCCGCGTCCTGGCGGCGGGCGACGACGGGCGCGGGGCCGACCTGCGCGCGCGGATGGCGCGCTTCCAGGACGGGCTGCGCGCCGCCGCTGTGGTCCAGCAACCCGAC
>NZ_JABEMA010000253.1 GCF_013004605.1 Pseudokineococcus marinus | reverse complement strand
GGAGGAGGACGCGCTCGTCGACGCCGCGGAGCGCGACGAGCTGGTCCGAGGTGCGGGCGAGCGGACGGCGCTCGGGGACGGCGCGGCGGGCCGCCGCTAAGGAGCCGGCCGAGGAGCGGGGGGACGCCGCCCGCCCGCCCGCCGTGCGGCCCCGTCGCCGCGGTCGGCCGCCTCCCGGGCGTCGTCCCCCTCGGCGTCGCCGCCCTCGAGGTCGACGTCCCCGGCGTCCTCCGCCGCGTCGCCGAGGGGCCCGCCCGCCCCGACCAGCTGGGTGCGGTGCAGCACCGCGTACGGGCCGCCCTGCGCCAGCAGCTCCTCGTGCGTCCCGGTCTGGACGACGCGGCCGGCGTCGACGACGGCGATGAGGTCGGCGCTGCGCACGGTCGAGAGGCGGTGCGCGATGACGATGCTCGTGCGCCCCTCGAGGGCCCGCTCGAGGGCCCGCTGCACGGCCGCCTCGGAGCGCGAGTCGAGGTGCGCCGTCGCCTCGTCGAGGACGACGACGTCCGGTGCCTTGAGGAGCAGGCGCGCGAGGGCGACGCGCTGCTTCTCGCCGCCCGAGAGCCGGTGGCCGCGGTCGCCGACGACCGTGTCGAGGCCCTCCGGCAGGTCGCGCACGACGTCGAGGACCTGCGCCGCCTCGAGCGCCGCGAGCAGCTCCGCCTCGCTCGCCCCCGGGCGCGCGTAGAGGAGGTTGGCCCGCACCGTGTCGTGGAACAGGTGGGCGTCCTGGGTGACGACGCCGATCCGGTCGTGCACCGACGCCAGGCGGGCCTCGCGCAGGTCCACGCCGCCCACGAGGACGCGCCCCTCGGTCGGGTCGTACAGGCGCGCCACGAGGGCCGTGGCCGTCGTCTTGCCGGCGCCGCTGCGGCCCACCAGGGCGAGCACCTGCCCGGCGGGCACGTGGAGGTCGACGTCCGCGAGGGCGGGGCCGCCCTCGGGGCCGCCGGGCGCCACGACCTCCCGGCGCCCCTCCGCGTCGGCACCGTCCCCGTCCCCGTCGTCGTCCGCCGCCGCGGCGTCCGCCGTCACGCCCTCGAGCGAGCGGAGCCCGCCCTCCCCCGCGCGCGGGTAGGTGAACCCGACGCCGTCGAGCCGGACGTCGAGGGGTCCCTCGGGCAGGTCGACCGCGCCCTCGACCTCGACGAGCGGCGAGGGCAGGTCGAGCACCTCGAAGACGCGCTCGAAGCTCACGAGCGCGCTCATGACGTCGACGCGCACGTTGGCGAGCGAGGTGATGGGCCCGTACAGGCGCCCCATGAGCGCCGCCAGCGCCACGACGGTGCCGACCTCGAAGCGACCGCCGATGGCCAGCAACCCGCCGACGCCGTAGACGAGCGCCGTCGCGAGCGCCGTGACGGTCGTCAGCGCGGTGAAGAAGACGCGGTTCGACATGGCGATGGACGTGCCGATGCGGCGCACCCGGTCGGCCCGCTCGCGGAACTGCTCGTCCTCCTCGTCGGGTCGCCCGTAGAGGGTGACGAGCAGGGCGCCGGCCACGTTGAAGCGCTCGGTCATGCGCGTGCCGAGGTCGGCGTTGAGCTCCATGGACCGCCGGGTCAGGCCCGAGAGGCGCCGACCCACGCGCCGGGCGGGCACCCAGAACAGCGGGAGGAGCAGCAGCACGGCGAGCAGGAGCACCGGCGCCTGGCTGAGGACGACGCCGCCCGCGAGCACCAGGAGGACGACGTTGGAGACGACGGACTGGAGTGTCGTCGTGAAGGCCTGCTGGGCGCCGCTGACGTCGGTGTTGAGCCGCGTCACGAGGGCGCCGGTCTGCGCGCGGGTGAAGAAGGAGACGGGCTGGCGCTGGACGTGCGCGAAGACCGACGTGCGCAGGTCGTAGATGAGGCCCTCCCCGATGCGGGAGGAGTACCAGCGCTGGGCGAGGGTGATGCCCCCCTCGACGAGGGCGAGCGCCGCCACGACGCCGGCGACGCCCAGCACGACCCCGCGGTCGCCCGCGACGACGCCCCGGTTGATGAGCACGGCCAGCAGCAGGGGCGTCGCGACGGCGGCCGCCGAGCTGAGGACGACGAGGACGAGGAAGACCGCGAGCTGGCGGCGGTAGGGCCGTGCGAGGTCGCCGATGCGCCGCCACGTCTCGCGGCTGACGCCACCGCTGCGCAGCGACGGGTCGCGGGTGAAGCTCCGCAGCGTCGTCCACGACGCGCCGTGGCTCACGCGGCAGCCCTCCGCGGCTCCGCCGGGGCCCGGACGGGCCCGGGACGACGCGCCGTGCGCGCGGCGCTCAGGAGGCGGCGCGGCGCCGGGTGCTGCCGCCCCGCCCGCGCAGCGCGGTGCCGCCCTCGCTCAGCAGCCGGTGGACGAACCCGTACGAGAGGCCCTCCTCGCCGGCGAGCTGGCGGATGCTCGAGCCCTCGCCGTAGCGGGCGCCCAGCCGCTGCTGCAGCGCCGCGCGCTCGTCGGCGCTCATCCGGCGACGGCTCGCCGCCGTCCCCGCCGCGCGGGCGTCCTCGTCCCGCTCCGACCCGTCCGGCGTCGCTGCCACGACCGACCTCCTCGACCCACCGCTCCGAGCGGCCCCGGCGGCCGCCTCCCCCGGCGGCCGCCCCACGGCCCCGCCGGGCGCTCACGGGATCATCACCCCGCGCACCGACGACGGCCACCCGGGCATCCGCCGCGCCGGAGTCGTCGCCTCCCGCCCTCAGGCCAGCTGGACGAGCTCGGCGTACGAGGGGTTCCACAGGTCCTCCGTGCCGTCGGGCAGCACGACCACGCGCTCGGGCTCGAGCGCCTCGACGGCGCCCTCGTCGTGCGTGACGAGGACGACGGCGCCCTCGTACCGCTGCAGGGCGCCGAGCACCTCGGCGCGCGACGCCGGGTCGAGGTTGTTCGTCGGCTCGTCCAGCAGGAGGACGTTGGCGGCCGAGACGACGAGCGTCGCCAGCGCGAGGCGGGTCTTCTCGCCGCCGGAGAGCACCGACACCGGCTTGTCGGAGTCGTCGCCCGTGAAGAGGAAGGAGCCGAGGACGCTGCGGACCTCGGTGTCCCCCAGGTCCGGCGCCGCCGTCCGCATGTTCTCCAGCACCGACCGGTCCGGGTCGAGCGTCTCGTGCTCCTGCGCGTAGTAGCCGAGGCGCAGCCCGTGGCCGGGGACGACCCGGCCCTCGCCGTCGCTCCGCTCGACACCGGCGAGCATGCGCAGCAGCGTCGTCTTCCCCGCGCCGTTGAGGCCGAGCACGACGACGCGGCTGCCCTTGTCGATCGCGAGGTCGACGCCCGTGAAGACCTCGAGCGAGCCGTAGGTCTTGCTGAGGTCCACCGCGGTGACGGGGGTGCGCCCGCAGGGGGCGGGCTTCGGGAAGCGCAGCTTGGCCACGCGGTCCTGCTGGCGCACGTCCTCGAGCCCGCTGACGAGCTTCTCGGCGCGCTTGGCCATGTTCTGCGCGGCGACGGCCTTGGTGGCCTTCGCCCGCATCTTGTCGGCCTGCGCCATGAGCGTCGACGCCTTCTTCTCGGCGTTGGCGCGCTCGCGCTGCCGGCGCTTCTCGTCCGTGGCCCTCGCCGCGAGGTACGCCTTCCACCCGACGTTGTACAGGTCGACGACGGACCGGTTGGCGTCGAGGTGCATGACCTTGGTGACGACGGCCTCGAGCAGCTCGACGTCGTGGCTGATGACCACGAGGCCCCCGCTGTGGCGGGCCAGGTGCTCGCGCAGCCAGGAGACGGAGTCGGCGTCGAGGTGGTTCGTCGGCTCGTCGAGCAGCAGCGTCTCGGCGCCGGAGAAGAGGACCCGCGCGAGCTCGACGCGGCGGCGCTGGCCCCCGGAGAGGGTCTTCAGCGGCTGGTCGAGCACGCGCGGGGGCAGCGCCAGGTTGGCGGCGATGGCCGCGGCCTCGCTCTCGGCCGTGTAGCCGCCCTGCGTCGTGAAGTCGGCGTCCAGGCGCGCCCACCGCGCCATCGCCTTCTCGCGGACCGCCTCGTCGTCGCTGGCCATCCCCACCTCGGCGGTCCGCAGGCCCGCGACGATGCGGTCGAGGCCGCGCACGGCGAGGATCCGGTCGCGCGCCAGGACCTCGGGGTCGCCGGCGCGCGGGTCCTGCGGCAGGTAGCCGACGGGCCCGCTCCGCGTGATGGTGCCGCCCGCGGGCTGGGTCTCCCCCGCGAGCGTGCGCGTCAGCGTCGTCTTGCCCGCCCCGTTGCGGCCGACGAGCCCGACCCGGTCGCCCGGGCCGACGCGGAAGGTGGCGCCGCCGAGCAGCAGGCGCGCTCCGGCGCGCAGCTCGACGTCCTGTGCAGTGATCACGTGGGCCCTCCGGGGCGGTGCGCCGGCGCTCGCTGGGCGCGGCGTGGTGCGGTCTCGATGGTACGGACGCCGCCGCCCTGCTCAGGGCGACGACGGCGGGACGCCCCAGGCGTCCCGGACCTCGGCGCGGACGGCGCCCACGTCGGGGGCCAGCGCGTCGAGGACGCGCCGGCGGGGGTCCGCGCGGACGGCGAGGTCCTGCCGCGGCAGGGCCGCGACGCCGGCCAGCGCCGCCGGCAGGAGCTCGAACACCCGCTCGACGAGCGGGCGGTCGCCCCCCGCGGCGAGCAGGTCG
>NZ_JABEMA010000252.1 GCF_013004605.1 Pseudokineococcus marinus | reverse complement strand
AGCGCGTCGACGGCCTCCTGGGCGCAGTGCTGCGCGCGAGCGCGCGCCACGTCGGTCGAGGGCAGCGACCGCAGGGCCGCGACCGCGCGCGCGAGGTCGTCGTCGGCGTCGAGCGGGCCGTCGACGAGCGCCACCGCGGCGGCCGCCCGCTCGTCGCCCCGGGCCGCGGCGTCGCGGGCCAGGAGCACGGGCAGCGTCGGCACCCGCTCGCGCAGGTCCGTGCCCGCGCGCTTGCCGCTGTCGTCGCCGAGGAGGTCGAGCACGTCGTCGGCGAGCTGGAAGGCGACCCCCACCCGCTCGCCGTAGGCGACGACGACGTCGCGCACCTGCTGCTCGCAGCCGCCGAACATGGCGCCGAACAGCGCCGACGTCGCGATGAGGGACCCGGTCTTGTCCGAGAGCACCTGGAGGTAGTGCGCCACCGGGTCCTCGCCCTCGTCGGGGCCGACCGTCTCGTGGAGCTGGCCGAGGCACAGGCGCTCGAAGGTGGCGGCCTGGATCTCCACGGCCTCCGGCCCCAGCGCCGCCACGAGGCGGGACGCGCGGGCGAAGAGCAGGTCGCCGGTGAGGATGGCCACGTTGTTGCCCCACACCTGCTGGGCGGCCGGGGCCCCGCGGCGCAGCGGCGCCGAGTCCATGACGTCGTCGTGGTACAGCGTCGCGAGGTGGGTGAGCTCGACGACCACCGCCGCCTCGACGACCTCGGGCGCCGCGCCGTCGCCGAGCTCGCCCGCGAGGAGCACGAGCAGGGGCCGCACGCGCTTGCCGCCCGCCTCGACGAGGTGGCGGGAGGTGCTGTCCGCCAGCCGGTCGGAGTGCGCGACGGCGACGCGCAGCTGCGCCTCGACCGCCTCCATCCGCGCCCCCACCCGCTCCGCGAGCGCGCCGGAGGGTCCGGGGACCCCCCAGCCGGCACCGGCCGGCGGCGTGCTCTGGAGGGGTCTGCGGGGGCTCACGCCCCCCAGTGTCCCGGACGCGGCGGGCGCCCCGTGCACGGCCACCTCAGGCCGCCGGGGCCAGGCGCTGCAGCCCGTTGACGACGCGGTCCAGCGCGTCGCCCCCGCGCGGGTCGGTGAGGTTGGCGAGCAGCTTGACGACGAGGCGCATGACCACCGGGCGCGGCAGGCCGTGCCGCGTGGCCGCCTCCATGACGGCGGGGTGGCCGATCATCTTGACGAAGACGGCCCCGAGCGTGAAGTAGCCGCCCCAGGCGGAGCGGACGGCGGCCGGGTAGGCGTCGAGCGCCCGCAGCCGCGAGGCCGCGTCGGGGCGCCCGAGGGCCTGCACGGCCACGTCGGCGGCGATGCGCGCGGACTCCATGGCGTAGGCGATGCCCTCGCCGTTGAACGGGTTGACCATGCCGCCCGCGTCCCCGAGCAGCAGCATCCCGGCGTGGTGGTGCGGGGTCCGGTTGAAGCCCATGGGGAGGGCGGCGCCGCGCACGGGGCCCTCGCGGTGCTCCTCGTCGAACTGCCAGTCGGCCGGCATCGTCGCCGTCCACCGCCGCAGGAGGTCGCGGTAGTCGACCTTGCCGTAGGCGCTCGAGGAGTTGAGGACCCCGAGGCCCACGTTGCTCGTGCCGTCCCCGACGCCGAAGACCCAGCCGTAGCCGGGGAGCAGGCGCGAGCGCCCCGGCTCGCCGTCCCACAGCTCGAGCCAGCTCTCCATCCAGTCGTCGTCGTGGCGCGGGGAGCGGTAGTACGTGCGCACCGCGACGCCCATGGGCCGGTCCTCCCGGCGGGCGAGGCCGACGGACAGGGCCAGCCGGGCGGAGACGCCGTCCGCGGCGAGGACGACCCGGGCCCGGTGCTCGACGTCCTCCCCGGCGCGGCGGCCCCGCTCGTCGACGGGGTGGGCCCGGACGCCGACGACCCGGCCGGTGGCCTCGTCCACGACGGCGCCGGTGACGCTCGTCCGCTCCTGCACGCGGGCCCCGGCCGCGCGGGCGTGCTCGACGAGCAGGTGGTCCATGTCCAGGCGGGTGCGCACCAGCCCGTGGTCGGGGAAGGACGCGAGCTCGGGCCACGGCAGCTCGACGCGCATGCCGCCGCCGATGATCCGCAGGCCCTTGTTCCGCACCCAGCCGGCCTCCGGCGAGAGGTCGAGCCCCAGGGCCAGCAGCTCGCGGACCGCCCGGGGCGTCAGCCCGTCGCCGCAGACCTTCTCCCGCGGGAAGGACGTCTTCTCCAGCACGAGGACGTCGACGCCGGCCGCGGCGAGGTGTCGGGCCGCCGTGGCGCCGGCGGGTCCGGCGCCGACCACGAGGACGTCGGCGGAGCGCTCAGCGGCTGAGGAGGGCACGTCGCCTCGCAGGGTGGCAGGGGGTGGCGGGGTCGCGCGGGCGCAGGGCCCGGGCCGGACAGGTCTTCCCCCGCCCGTGCTCCTCATGCTACGGAGCCCCTCGGCGTCGGCGACCGGCGGGTCACCCGCTCCTCGGACGGTCCCGGGCGCGCGACGGGCCCCGTCGCGCGCGGCGACGGGGCCCGGGAGGGGGAGCGGAGGCTCAGCCCTTGAACGCGTCCTTGACGTGCTCGCCGCGCTGCTTCGCGTCGGCGGCGGCCTGGTCCTTCTGGCCCTCGGCGCGCATCGCGTCGTCGTCCTTGAGGCCGCCCACGGCCTCCTTCGCCTTGCCCGCCACGTCCTGGGCGGCGTTCTTGATCTTGTCGGCGGCGCTCATGGGAGCCTCCTCGTCTCGGGGCCGTTGCTTACAGCGTCGACTGAAGCACCGGTCCACCAGCGGCGCACCTCGACCGCCGGCCCCGCCGTCACGCCGCGGGCCCCGCCGTCACGCCGCGGGCGCAGGCCTCACCGCGCGGTGCAGGGCGACGACGCCGCCCGTCAGGTCGCGCCAGGCGACGTCGCCCCACCCGGCCGCGGTGATGCGCTCGGCCAGCGCCCGCTGGTCGGGCCACGCCCGGATCGACTCGGCGAGGTACACGTACGCCTCGGGGTTGGAGCTCGTCCGGCGCGCGACGGGGGGCAGGGCGCGCATGAGGTACTCGGTGTAGACGGTGCGGAAGGGCCGCCACGTCGGCGCCGAGAACTCGCAGACGACGAGGCGCCCCCCGGGCCGCACGACGCGCAGCATCTCCCGGAGCGCAGCGGCGGTGTCGGTGACGTTCCGCAGGCCGAAGGAGATGGTGACGGCGTCGAAGGCGCCGTCGGCGAAGGGCAGCCGCGTGGCGTCCCCCGCGGCGAAGGGCAGCGCGCGCCGCGCGGCCCCCGCGCGGAGCATGCCCAGGGAGAAGTCGCAGGCCACGACGTGCGCGCCCAGGGCCGCCAGCGGCGCGCTGCTGGTGCCGGTCCCGGCGGCGAGGTCGAGCACGCGCTCCCCCGGCCGCACGTCGAGCGCGCGCACGACCGCGCGACGCCACCGCCGGTCCTGGCCGAGCGACAGGACGTCGTTCGTGACGTCGTAGCGGCGGGCCACGGCGTCGAACATCGCCGCCACCTCGGAGGGCTGCTTGTCGAGGTCGGCGCGCGTCACGAGCGGGGAGTCTGCCAGCCGTCGCCGGACCGAGGACGGCCAGCCGCCCGCCGCTGTCCCGCCGGCCGCGCGGCGGTCACGACTGCTCCCGCTCGACCTCTTCGCGCTCCTCGTCGAGGGCCACCTTGCTGCGCAGCAGCCGGAGGGCCGTCACGAGGAGGAGGCCGCCGACCATGTTGAGCGCCGCCGTGGGGACGAACCACCCCAGCCAGTCGAGCCACCCGAAGGGCGCCCCCACGAGGAGCGCGCCGAAGGCGAGGAGCGAGTCGAGGATCGAGTGGACCATCTGCAGCCCGGCGAGCAGGAAGGCGCCGGCGAAGGCCGCGGCCACCTTGCCCGTCTCGGAGTCCGCGCCGTGCTGCATGCGCGTCATCAGGGTGATCGTGCTGCCGGCGAGGACTGCGAGCGTGACCGTCTCCCACGACCAGTCGGCCTCGACGAAGTGGGATCCCATCTCCACGGTGGTCGACCGCAGGGAGGGGAAGGCGGTCATGGCGATGGCCATGAACACGAGGCCGCCGAGGAGGTTGGTCACGATGGTCCCGCCCCACAGGCGGGCGAGCTGCTGCCAGGACGCGCGCTTGGCGGCGACGGCCGTGACGGGGACGAGGAACCCCTCGGTGAAGAGCTCGCTGTGGGCGAGCATGAGCGCCAGGAAGCCGATGCCGAAGGCCAGGCCCGCCAGCAGGTGGCTGCCCGTGGCCTCGTAGACGGCGATCAGCGCGAGGACGCCGAGCCCCACCTCGAGACCGCCGAAGAAGCCGGTGACGAGCAGCTCGGTCCACGTGCGGTGGAGCCGCTGCGCGCCCTCGTCGACGATCTCGTCGACCTCCTCCTCGAGCTCCTCCTCGACCGGGGCGTCGTTGTCGCCCAGACGGGACCGGGCGGCGGGGTCGGTGGCGCTGCCCGGCTCGGGCTCGCCCCGCCCCGTCGTCTCCTGCGTGCTGTCGCTCACGGGCGTGCTCCCCTGGTCGGTGCGGGGCCGGCGTCGGCCGGCGGGACGGTGCGGCGGGGGGCCCGCGAGGGGCGGGCCCGAGGCATGTGGGCGAGGTCGCGCCGACG
>NZ_JABEMA010000251.1 GCF_013004605.1 Pseudokineococcus marinus | reverse complement strand
GAGACGGCGAGCACCGCCAGCACCGTCACGGCCACCTGGACGACGACCAGGTAGCGCAGCGGGTAGCGGAAGAGCAGCACCGTCGTCGGGAGCTGGGTGGCCACCACGCCGCCTGCGGGGGCGGCAGCGAGAGGGGCCCGAGCCGGCCCAGCAGACCGGCCGTCGCGCCGACGACGAGCAGCAGCGCCGCCGTGACGAGCACGGGCGGCGGGACGTCGGCCCCGGGGAGCGGCTCGCCCAGCGCGCTCACCCCGCCGAGCGCGCCGAGGCGCCCCCGCGAGCCCGACAGCACGAGCAGCGCCAGGGCCACGGCGAAGACGCCGGTGTAGACGTCGCCGAGGAGGTCGCCGACCGTGGCCCCGCTCGCCCGCCGCGCGGCGCGGCGCACCGTGGCGCGCAGCTGGGCCGCGCTGCTGCCGGGGCCGACGGCCACCGGCCGCAGGACGTGCTCGGGGAGGTCGCCGGCTCCGCCCTCGTCCGGGCCGTCGCCCGGGCCGTCGTGCTGCCCGTGCGCCTGCCGCTGACCGGGCCCACCGTGGGAGGCGCTCACCGGCCGAGCTCCCGCGCCGCCTCGGCCGCGGACACCCGGCGCGCGCCGTCGGCGGCGAGCAGGAGCACCCGGTCGGCGACGGCCTCGAGGAGCAGCGGGTCGTGCGTGGCGAGGAGCACGCCGACGCCGGCCTCCTTCTCCTCGAGCAGCCGGTCGACGACGTCCTCGCGCCCGGCGAGGTCCAGGCGCTGCTCGGGCTCGTCGAGCACGAGGAGGCGCCGCGGGCGCACGAGCGCCGCGGCCAGCAGCATCCGCCGCCGCTGCCCGGAGGACAGGGCCGAGGGCAGGTGCTCGGCCACCGGCTCCAGGCCCAGGTCGGCGACGGCCTGGTCGACGACGTCGTCGGCGTCGCGCACGCCGTGCCCGCGGGCCACGAGGTCGAGGTGCTCGCGCACGGTGAGGCCCGGGAAGTGGGCGTCGACGTCGAGCACGCTGGCGACGTCGCGCCGGAAGGCGACGGAGCGCTCGTCGACGGGGCGCCCCAGCACCTCGAGCGTGCCGCCGACCGGCACCAGCTGCCCCAGGACCGCCTTGAGCACCGTCGTCTTGCCGGCCCCGTTGAGGCCGACGAGGGCCAGCGCGCGCCCCGGGTCGAGGCGGAAGGTCGTCGGCGGGGACACGGGCTCGCCCGTGTAGCCGACGAGCAGCCCGTCGGCCCGCACCAGCGCCTCCCGGTCGCGGCGGCTCACCCGCGCTCCAGGAAGGACTCGTGCTGCGGGCGCAGCAGCTCGGTGACCGCACCGGCGAGCGCCGGGTGGCGCCGGAGCTCGGGGTCGACGGCGAGCACCTGCGCGGCGTCCGACCGCGCCTCCTCGATGACGTCGACGTCACGGACGACGCGCAGCAGGCGCAGCGAGGAGCGGACCCCGGACTGGCGCGCTCCGAGCACGTCGCCCTCGCCGCGGGTCTCGAGGTCGAGCTCGGCCAGGGCGAAGCCGTCGGTCGTCGCCGCGACCGACTTCAGCCGCGCCACACCGGGGGCGTGCTCGGGCAGCGGCGACAGGAGGAAGCAGGTCCCCGCGTGGCCGCCGCGCCCCACGCGCCCGCGCAGCTGGTGCAGCTGGGAGATGCCGAAGCGGTCGGCGTCCATGACGACCATGCACGTGGCGTTGGGGACGTCGACGCCGACCTCGACGACGGTCGTGGCGACGAGGACGTCGAGGTCGCCGGCCGCGAAGGACCGCATGACGGCGTCCTTCTCCTCGGGGGGCATGCGCCCGTGCAGGACGCCGCGGCGCACCCCCGCGAGCGACGGCTCCTCGGCGAGCAGGGCGTCCACCGCCGCGGTCGAGACGAGGACGCGGTCCTCCTCGCGCCCGCTCCCGCCCGGCGGCTCCTCCGCCGGCCCGTCCGCGCCCGGCACCCCCTCACCCCTGCCGGGCCCGGCGCCCTCCTCGTCGCCGATCGTCGGGCAGACGACGTAGGCCTGCCGCCCCGCGTCGACCTCCTCGCGCACGCGCTGCCACATCCGCGCCACCCAGGCGGCGTTGCCCGCGTTGACGGCGTGCGAGGCGATGGGCGAGCGACCGGCGGGCAGCCCGCGGAGCACGGAGGTCTCGAGGTCGCCGAACGACGTCATCGCCACGGTCCGCGGGATCGGCGTCGCCGTCATGACGAGCAGGTGCGGGGTGGCCGAGGCCTTGGCGCGCAGGGCGTCCCGCTGCTCGACGCCGAAGCGGTGCTGCTCGTCGACGACGACGAGGCCGAGGTCGGCGAACTGCACGGCCTCCTGCAGGAGGGCGTGGGTGCCGACGACGATGCCGGCCTCCCCGCTCGCGGCCTGCAGCAGCGCCTCCCGCCGGGCGCGGGCGCCGAGGCTGCCCGTGAGCAGCGCCACCCGCGTCGCGACGTCGGCCCCGCCGAGGGTCCCGGCCTCGGCGAGGTCGCCGAGCATCGCCGTGAGCGAGCGGTGGTGCTGCGCGGCGAGCACCTCCGTGGGCGCGAGCAGGGCGGCCTGCCCCCCGGCGTCGACGACGGCGAGCATGGCGCGCAGGGCGACGACGGTCTTGCCGGAGCCCACCTCGCCCTGCAGGAGCCGGTGCATGGGCGCCGTGCGCGCCAGGTCGGCCGCGACCTCCTCGCCCACCTCCCGCTGGCCGTCGGTGAGCGCGAAGGGCAGCCGCTCGTCGAAGGCGGCGAGGAGCCCGTCGGGGCGGGGCCGCCGCGGCACGGCGGTCTGGGTGCCCACGCGCAGCCGGCGGCGCGCCAGCTCGGCCTGCAGGACGAAGGCCTCCTCGTAGCGCAGCCGCTCGAGAGCGCGCTCCTCGTGGCCCGGGTGCTGCGGCTGGTGGGCGGCGCGCAGCGCGTCGAGCAGGCCGGGGAACCCGTGCCGGGCGAGCACCATGTCGGGCAGCGGCTCGGGGACGTCCTCCTCGGCCAGGACGTCGAGGACGATCCCGACGGCCTTGGCGATCGTCCAGCTCTGGACGCCCTGCGTCGCCGGGTAGATGGGCAGGACGCCGCTGAGGAAGGCGTCCATCGCGGCGCCCTCGGCGGCCAGGTCCTCGGCGCCGCCGGCGCCGCCGGCGGCGTCGTCGTCCTGGCCCACCTCCGGGCCGCCTCGGGGGCCGCTCATGTGGTGCTCGGGGTGCACCAGCTGCAGCGAGCCCCGGTAGAGGTTCACCTTCCCCGAGAACAGGCCGGTGCGGCCGACGACCATCTCGCGCAGGAGGTGGGCGAGCGCGCCGCCGTGCCGGGGGAAGAAGGTGAGGGGGACGCGCACCGCGCCGTCCTCGACGACGACGTCGACCACGTAGCCGGGGCGGCGCTGCATCTTCCGGTGGCGCACCGACGACACCCGCGCCAGCACGGTGGCGTGCTCGCCGACCTCGAGGCCGCTGAGGTCGGTGAGCTGGCCGCGGCGGCGGTAGTCGCGCGGGTAGTGGCGCAGCAGGTCCCCCACCGTGACGAGGCCGAGGTGCGCCTCGAGCGCCTTCGCCGTGGGGAGGCCGACGGCGCGGCCGAGGGGCTCGGCCATCCGCCCGGTCGTGACGGGGACGGGGCCGGAGTGCTCGGCCCCCCGCGGCGCGGGCAGCCCCGGGGCGCCGGCCGCGGGCCGCTCGGACGACGGTCCCCCTGCCATGCCCGCACAGTAGGCCCGGCCGCCGACGGCACCGGCCAGGCACGGCTCGTCGTCCACAGCCCCTCCGCCGGAGGCGGCTCGCCCGGCCCTGCGCCGGCCGATGACCGCCGGTGGCCCGCTTTGGGCCGCGGCGCCACCTCGGCTACTGTGTCCCGCGACCGCGGCGAGCGCTGCCCTGCCCAGGGCCGGCGGAGCCGCAGCACCCTGACGAACCGGCGCTCCCGCGCCGGGCGGCCCCCGCGCACGAGCGGCGGCGGACCGCGACGAGCCGAGCACCGTAGGAGAGACCGTGGCTGCCACCTGCGACATCTGCGCCAAGGGGCCGGGCTTCGGCCACTCCATCTCGCACTCGCACCGGCGCACCAAGCGCCGCTGGGTGCCGAACATCCAGCGCGTGCGCGTCGTCGAGGGCGGCACGCCCAAGCGCCGCAACGTCTGCACCTCGTGCATCAAGGCGGGCAAGATCACGCGCTGACGCACCGCACGTCCCGAGAGGCCGGCACCCCGCACGGGGTCGCCGGCCTCTCGCGTCCTCGGAGGCAGCCGCGCCGTCCTCCGCAGGTGCGGGAGCACGGCGGCGCGTCCCCGGTCGCCGCCCGTCAGCCGAAGTGGTCCCAGCCGCCCGCGCCGCCGTAGCGCTCGCCGTCGACGAGGACGGCCGGGGCGGTGCCCGCGCGCACGACCCCGACGGGCGTGAACTGCTCGGGCAGCACGGCCTCCGGGGGGAACGTCGCCAGCAGGCCGTGGTCCTCACCGCCCTCGAGGACGAGCCGCCAGGCCTCGACGCCGAGGAGGTCGGCGACGGGGAGGACGGCGTCGCGGTGCGGCGCGAGCAGCTCGCTGGACAGGTCGAGGACGACGACGCCCGCGCGGGCCAGTCGGCCGGCGTCGCGGACGAGGCCGTCGGAGACGTCGAGCATCGCGGTGGCCCCGGCCTCCGCGGCCGCGGGCCCGGCGGCGCACGGGGGCCGGGGGCGCCGGTGG
>NZ_JABEMA010000250.1 GCF_013004605.1 Pseudokineococcus marinus | reverse complement strand
GCCGCGACCGCCCCGGGCCGCCCCCCGACGGCGCAGGCGCCCGGGGGTGGTCCACGGGACGGCCCCCGACGGGTGACCCGTGAGGGCCCACGGGACCGTGGGCCGCGAGGCGGGGGCCGGGGCGCCGACGCACGACCGACCGGGGCACGACCAACCGGGGCAGGACCCACGACGGTCCCCCGACGACTGCGGCGACCGCCGCGCGGTGGAGGAGGCAGCATGACGACTGAGGGCTCGACGGACGGCGCCGCGGTGGACGCGCCGGCAGCGGAGACGGGCGAGGGCACCCGCACCGGCACCGGCGAGGAGGCGCCCACGCGCCGCGCGCGCCTCGAGGAGGAGGGCGACGTCGCCGCCGACTACCTCGAGGAGCTGCTCGACATCGCCGACCTCGACGGCGACCTCGACATCGACGTCGAGGACGGTCGCGCGTCGGTCTCGGTGCTCGAGGACGACGCCGCCCCGGGCTCCCTGCGCCGCCTCGTCGGGGACGACGGCCGCGTGCTCGAGGCCCTGCAGGAGCTGACGCGCCTGGCCGTCCAGGCCCGCACGGGCGAGCGGAGCCGCCTCGTGCTCGACGTCGCCGGCTACCGCGCCCAGCGGCGCGTCGTCCTCACCGGCCTGGCGAACGAGGCGGTCGAGCAGGCCCGCGCCGGCGGCGAGGCCGTGCACCTGGAGCCGATGAACCCGTACGAGCGCAAGATCGTCCACGACGCCGTCGCGGAGGCCGGCCTTCGCTCGGAGTCCGAGGGCGTCGCCGCCGACCGCCACGTCGTCGTCACGGCGGCGTCCTGACCGCCCCGCCGCCGGAGGACGCGGCGCCCGAGGACCTCGTCGACGGACGCCCCTCGGGGGACGGTGAGCTGCCCGACGAGCCGGAGGTCGCGGCGCAGGTGCTGGGCCCCGGTCTCGAGGGGGCTCGGGTGCTCGTCCGCGAGCTGGCGGGCGAGGGCGTCGTCAGGGGCGTCATCGGCCCCCGGGAGGTGCCCCGGCTCTGGAGCCGCCACGTCCTCAACTGCGCCGTCGTCGCCGAGCTGGTGCCCGAGGGCGCGGTGGTGCTGGACGTCGGCAGCGGCGCCGGCCTGCCGGGGCTCGTGCTCGCCCTGGCCCGACCGGACCTCGAGCTGGTGCTCGTCGACTCCGCCCTGCGCCGCGTGCGCTGGCTGGAGCACGCCGTCGAGGTGCTCGACGCCGCGGTCCCCGGTCCCGACCTGCGCGTGCGGGTGGTGCGGGCCCGGGCCGAGGAGCTGGCCGGCCACGAGGAGGCGGACGTCGTGACCTCCCGCGCGGTCGCCCCGCTCGACCGCCTGGCGCGCTGGTGCGCGCCCCTGGTGGCGCCGGGAGGGCAGCTGCTGGCGGTCAAGGGCGGCACGGCGGCGGACGAGGTCGCCGCGCACGGCGAGGCCCTGCGGCGCGCCGGTCTCCTCGAGCCCGAGGTGCTCACCTGCGGCGACGGCCTGCTGGACGAGGTCACCACCGTCGTCCGAGCTAGGGTCGGGGCCCGCAGCGCGCGGGCGCGCCGCCGCAGCTGATCCTCGGACGTCGGCGCGGGGGTGCTGCCGGCGGTCGACGAGAGAAGGAGGCGGGCGCGGGTGCGCATCACGACGGCACCGGGCTGGCCCGGCCGGCAGGTCGAGCAGGTCGGTGGAGCCCTCGGGTGGCCGGCCGTTCCACGTGGAACCGAGGTCGCGACCGTGCCGACGCCGCCGCACGGGCGCGAGGTGCCGGAGTCGCCCGTGGGTCCGGCGTCCGACGCGGAGGCCCCCCGCGGCGCCGAGGCGGTGGCCACGGGCGAGGCCGACCCGGGTGGCGCCGTCCCGTCGGAGGACCTGGGCGACGGACCCGTCGTCGAGCTCGAGCTGGAGTCGGGGCCCGAGACCAAGGCCGTGGCGGGGACGGGCGCGGCGGTCGGACCAGCCGTCGACGCGTCGCAGGGTCCGCCGTCGCCCGCACCGCACGCACCCGCCCTGACGCCCGTGGAGGACGACGTCGACACGCCCGCGGTCCGTGACGACCCCGCTCCGGCCGAGCCGGTGTCGCAGGGGCCCACCGGCGACGCGACCGGCACCCCCCTCGTCGCGCCGAGCACCGACGAGCCTGCGGCCGCTCACGTCGAGTCCCACGACGTCACCGAGATGGCCGACCGGTCCGACGACCCCGGCGACGACCCCGACGTGCCCGCAGCGCCGGAGGACGCGGACGTCCCGGCTCGGGCCTCCTCCCGGGCTTCCTCCCCGGCCTCCTCCCGGGCTTCCTCCCCGGCCTCCTCTCGGGACTCCTCCTGGGCCTCCTCCCGGGCATCGGCCTCGGCCTCGGTGCCGGCCGCGTCCGGCGGCGGCGTCGCGGTGGTGGCCGGGGGGGACGACGCGCAGAGGGCCGAGGTCGCCGGGTCGCTTCCGGAGGTGGACGACTCGACCCCTCTTGCACGGGAGGTGGCCGACGACGCCCGGCGGAGGATCGCCCTGGCCGGGCGTCCGCTCGCGCCGCCGCCGCGGACGCGGGTCCTCACCGTGGCCAACCAGAAGGGCGGCGTCGGCAAGACGACGACGACGGTCAACCTCGCCGCGGCCCTGGCGCAGGCGGGCCTCCGCGTCGTCGTCCTCGACAGCGACCCGCAGGGCAACGCCTCGACGGCCCTGGGGGTCGAGCACCACGCCGAGGTGCCGGGCCTCTACGACGTGCTCGTCGAGGAGGTGCCGCTCGAGGAGGTCCTGCAGCCGTGCCCCGACGTCCCCGGCCTCCTGTGCGCCCCCGCGACGATCGACCTGGCCGGCGCGGAGATCGAGCTCGTCTCGATGGTCGCCCGGGAGACGCGGCTGCGGGTCGCCGTGCGCGGCTACCTCGAGCGCTGCGAGGCGCGCGGGGAGCTCCGCCCCGACTACGTCTTCGTCGACTGCCCGCCGAGCCTCGGCCTGCTCACCCTCAACGCCTTCGTGTGCGCCGAGGAGGTGCTCATCCCGATCCAGTGCGAGTACTACGCCCTGGAAGGGCTGAGCCAGCTCCTCAAGAACATCGACATGATCACGCGGCACCTCAACCCGGGCTTGCACGTCTCGTCCATCCTCCTGACGATGTACGACGCGCGGACGCGGCTGGCCGCCCAGGTGGCCGAGGAGGTGCGCGAGCACTTCCCCCGCTCGGTGCTGCGGACGACGGTCCCCCGCTCCGTCCGCGTGTCGGAGGCGCCGTCCTACGGGCAGACCGTGATGACCTACGACCCGGGGTCCAGCGGGGCCCTGTCGTACCTCGCCGCGGCGCAGGAGCTGGCCGAGCGGCCGACCTCGGCGACCGCTGCGGAGAGCACCCCCGCGAGCGGGCGCTGAACCGCCGCGGGGCGGCAGCGGCCGAGCACGGTCGTCGCTCCGGCGGCAACCGGCTCGGGCCGGGGCACGAGGGCGACGAGCAGCAGCGACGAGCAGGACGGGCAGCAGCATGACGGAACGACGACGCGGTCTGGGGCGCGGCCTCGGCGCGCTCATCCCCTCCGGGCCGGAGGGCGAGCGTCCGCGCGACGTGTTCTGGCCCGCCGCCGAGCGCGGTGAGCCGGCGGCGCCCGTGGAGGGCGCCGACGGCGGCAGCCCCGCGGGCGCGCAGCCCACGGCCGAGGCGGCGGGCGCTGACACGCGTTCCACGTGGAACAGCGACGGAGCGACGGGAGTGCGCGACCACGAGGCGCTCGTCGAGGTGCCCGGGCTCCGGCTCACCGAGGTGCCGGTCGGCGCCGTGCGGCCGAACCCGCGCCAGCCGCGGCAGGTGTTCGACGAGGACGAGCTGGCCGAGCTCGAGCAGTCCATCCGCGAGGTCGGGGTGCTGCAGCCCGTCGTCGTCCGGCCCGTGCCGGCCGGGGAGACGGTCGACGAGGGCGTCCTCTACGAGCTCGTCATGGGCGAGCGGCGGTGGCGGGCGAGCCGTCGTGCCGGGCTCGACGTGGTGCCGGCCATCGTGCGCGGCACCGAGGACGACGTCCTGCTGCGCGACGCCCTGCTCGAGAACCTCCACCGGAGCCAGCTGAACCCCCTCGAGGAGGCGGCCGCCTACGGCCAGCTGCTCGAGGACTTCGGCTGCACCCACGAGGAGCTGGCGCGCCGCATCGGCCGCTCCCGTCCGCAGATCTCCAACACGCTGCGGCTCCTCAAGCTGCCGCCGCTCGTCCAGCGCCGCGTCGCCGCCGGCGTCCTCTCGGCCGGCCACGCCCGCGCGCTGCTCGGTCTGCCGGACGCGGCCGCCATGGAGCGCCTGGCCCAGCGCGTCGTCGCCGAGGGACTCTCCGTCCGCTCGACGGAGGAGGCGGTGGCGGCGGGCGACGCCGTCCCCGCACCGCGGCGCTCCGCCGCCCCGGCTGCACGCGACGAGCGGGCCGACGCCGTCGCGACGGCGCTGTCCGAGCGGCTGGAGACGCGGGTCACGGTGAACGTCGGACGCCGCAAGGGCCGCCTCACCGTCGAGTTCGCCGGCCGCGAGGACCTCGAGCGCATCCTCGGCGTGCTCGCGCTCGAGGGCGTCCCCTCCGTGGACGGCGGCGGCGCGGCGTGACCAGGGCGGCGGGAGGTGCGCGCGCCGCGGCGCGGCGGGTGCCCGTGGCGGACG
>NZ_JABEMA010000025.1 GCF_013004605.1 Pseudokineococcus marinus | reverse complement strand
CCACCGACGCCCGGGGCGACCGGTGACCGCCGCCGTGACGGCGCCCGGCGCGGCCGGGACGGGGTCGAGCCGCACCGGGGCCGCCATCGACGCCGCGCGCGAGCGGGGCGGGGCGGCCCTCGTGGGCTACCTGCCCGTGGGCTTCCCGGACCTGGCGACCTCGGTGGAGGCTGCGCGGGCGATGGTCGCGGAGGGCGTGGACGTCGTCGAGCTCGGGCTGCCGTACTCCGACCCGGTCATGGACGGGCCCGTCATCCAGGCGGCCGCCCAGGCCGCCCTGGAGGGGGGCTTACGGGTGCGGGACGTCCTCACCGCCGTCGAGCAGGTGGCGGCCACGGGCGCCGCCGTCCTCGTCATGACCTACTGGAACCCCGTGGTGCGCTACGGCGTCGACGCGTGGGCGCGCGACCTGGCCGCGGCCGGGGGAGCGGGGCTCATCACGCCCGACCTCATCCCCGACGAGGGGCAGGACTGGCTCGAGGCCTCCGCCGCGGCGGACCTCGACCGCGTCTTCCTCGTCGCGCCGTCGTCGACGCCGCAGCGCCTCGCCAGCACGGCGGCGGCCTGCCGCGGCTTCGTGTACGCGGCCTCGACCATGGGCGTCACGGGCGTGCGCGCCTCGGTCGGCGGTGACGCCGAGCGCCTCGTGCGGGACACCCGCGCGGCGGGCGCCGAGCGCGTGTGCGTCGGCCTCGGGGTCTCGACGGCGGACCAGGCCGCCGAGGTGGCCGGGTTCGCGGACGGCGTCATCGTCGGGTCGGCGCTCGTGCGCGCCCTCGGCGAGGGCGGTGTCCGCTCGGTGGGCGCGGTCGCCGCCGACCTGGCGGCGGGGGTCCGCCGGTGACGGGCACGGCCCTGGCCGGGGGCAGCCTCGCGTCGGCGGTGCTCACGGCGATCCCGAGCCCCTCCCAGGGCGTGTGGCACCTGGGCCCCGTCCCGATCCGCGCCTACGCGCTCGCGATCATCCTCGGCATCGTGCTCGGCGTCGTCATCGGCGAGAAGCGCCTGCGCGCGCGCGGCGGTCCGCCCGGGGCGGTCGTGGACATCGCGGTGTGGGCGGTGCCCTTCGGCATCGTCGGCGCCCGGATCTACCACGTGCTCTCCTCGCCGGACGCCTACTTCGGTGAGGGCGGCGACCTCGTGCGCGCCCTCTACGTCTGGGAGGGCGGCCTCGGCATCTGGGGCGCCATCGCAGGCGGCTTCGTCGGGGCCCTCGTGGCCATCCGGCAGCTGGGCCTGCGGCTCGGCGTCGTCGCGGACGCGCTCGCGCCGGGCCTCCTCGTGGCCCAGGCGGTGGGGCGCTTCGGCAACTACTTCAACCAGGAGCTCTTCGGCCGCCCGACCGACCTGCCCTGGGGCCTCGAGATCGACCCGGCCAACCGGCCCGCCGAGTACGCCGACGCCGCCACCTTCCACCCGACCTTCCTCTACGAGTCGCTGTGGTGCCTGGTGGCCGCGGGGCTGCTCCTGCTCCTGGAGCGGCGCCTCAAGCTGGGGCACGGCCGCGTCTTCCTCACCTACGTCCTGCTGTACGTCGTCGGCCGCGGCTTCATCGAGACGCTGCGCGTCGACCAGGCGGAGGTCGTCGGGGGGCTCCGGCTCAACGTCTGGACGTCCGTCGTCGTCGGTCTCCTCGCCGTCCTCGGGCTGCTCGTCAGCTCGCTCCGGCACCCCGGGCGCGAGGCGACCGCGCTGCGCGACCCGGCGCCCGCCGAGGCGTCCGCCGCGGCCGAGACGGAGGCCCTCGACGCAGGAGCCGAGCCCGAGGACGCCGCCGCCGAGGGAGAGCGGGCTGCGGCCCGCGCCCGGGCCAGCGCGTCCGGCGCCTCCGAGGACGACGCGGCCTCCGGGGCGGACGACGTCGCGGGGCGCGACCGGCGCGAGTGAGCCCCCGGCCCACGGGTCGGGCGCGCACGCGGCGGTCGCGGCCGACGTAGCGCCCGGCCTCCGGTGCCTGGAAGGCCGCCGGCCCGAGTCCGCCCGTAGGACGAGTTCGAGATGGGGCGAGCCGACGGGGCGGCACGGCGGTCGGGTGGCCGGGCGCTCCCCGCGAGCGCCCGAGCGCCCGAGCGTGGTCCGGCGGGCCGCGCCCGACCCGCCGACCGGGTCGTCACCACGGCGGTGGCTGGTCGTCACCCCACCCGGCTGCTCGGTCAGCCGGAGGCGTCGGGTCGCCGTCGGGGCGACCGTCACCCGCATCTCCACCCTCGTCGTGCAGGGCGTCGTGCCGCTGGAGCTGAGCCTCGGCGTGCTGCCGTGCGAGCTCGGCGTGCACCCGGTCGAGGTCGTGGGCGGCGCTGTCGCGGGTGGGGTAGCGGGGTCCGCCGAAGAGGTGGTCCTCCAGTGCGGCGGCGGCGTCCGTCTGCGCCCCGACGCCATCGGTGGCGCGGGGTGCTGGTCGGGGCAGCAGCGGTTGGGCGGGCACGTGGACGGTCTGGCCGAGCGGGGTGGTCCAGGTCAGGCCGGGGTCGCGGGCGTCGTCGGTCATGGGGGCGGCTGTCCATCCGTGGTGGTGCTTGGCGAGGTGGTGGCGGCGGCACAGGACGTCGAGGTTGCACGGGCAGGTCGGCCCGCCGGTGGCGTGGGGGACGCGGTGGTCGAGGTCGCAGCGGGTCGCGGGCGTGCGGCAGCCGGGGGCCTGGCAGCGGGGTGAGCGGGTGCGCACCCAGCGGTCGCAGGCGTCGGTGGGCGCGTAGGGGCCGGGCCCGCCCGCGGCGGCGGCGTAGGAGCAGCCGGGGCGTCGGGCGGCGTGGCGCAGCGAGGTGTGCCTCGAGGTCGGTGAGGGGCCCGTCACCGGCCCCGGCGGAGACAGCGGCGGCGCTGCGGCTGCGGCAGTCATGTCAGGTGCCGGGGATGTCGTTGGCGACGGTGGGCGGTCGTCGGGGGTGTCGACGCGCACGGTGATCGCCGCTCTGGGGCCGCGTCGGGCGGGTGTGGTCCGGGGGCGCCCCCGCGGTGGGTCGGGCGGCGCTGTCGTCGAAGACCCCGCCGTCGTGGTGGCGGCGGTGGTGGTGGGGTCGAGGGCCTGGAGGTGGCCGTCGAGGCCGACGAGGTGGCCGGTGAGCGGTGCGGTCAGGGCGCGGCGGAAGCGGTGCCCGGCGGCGAGGAGCTCGGCCACGGCCCCGGTCGGGACGGGTCCGAGGGTGGGGTGCTGGGCGGGGTCGTCGTCCAGGCCGAGGAGGCTGGTCAGGGCGACGGTGACCTGCGGGCCGTGCGGGCTGCGCGCCCGCGCTACACCCGTCGTCGCGGCCGGAGCCGTCCTCGCACTGGCGTTCACGTCCGCGCGGGCGGAAGCACCGGCGCCAGCACTGGTGGGCAGGTCGGTGGTGAGGTCGGTGGTGGTGGCGAGGTCGACGAGGGCGTCGAAGCGGCGCGCGTCGATGCCTCGCCGGTCCGGCAACCCCGTCCCACGGTCGCTCAGGGCGAGGGGGTCCAGGCCGGCGGACGTCGCGGCGTGCGGGTCGACCCGCCCGTGCTCGCCGGCCCGTGCCCGGGCGGTGGTGGTCAGCCGCTCGAAGACGCAGGCCAGGTCCAGCACCGGGCCCGTCGCGACCAGCTGGGCCATCCCGTCGTCCACCGGGAACAGGCGCACCCCGCGGGCGCAGGTCGCCCGCCGCACCCGCCGGCGCACCGCCTCGGGGTCGGTCGTGGCGACCAGGTGACGCACCCGCGCCCGCAGCGCCGGGGCCGTCAACGGGCCCAGGTCGCCGGCCAGGGCCGCGTCGACCTTCGCCGCGTGCGCCGGGGACAAGCCCACGGTCTCCTCGGCGACCAGCCGGGAGCGCTGCGGGTCGATCCGCCCCGTCTCCAGCGCGGCCAGCGTGACCGGCAGCCGGGTCGTGACCGCGAGGGCCTCGGCGACCAGGTCCTGCGCCCGCCGCAGCGGCACGACCAGCGCGACCGCCAGCTCGCCCGCGGCGGCCTCGAACGCCAGGCCCGCGTCCCGCCCCGACCCCGGACCCGAGGTCTCGGCCAGCGTCGCCACACCGACCGCTCCCGCTCGGCCGGCACCAGCGCCCTCACCGGTGCTGTCGCCGCCGTCGGTCACCGGCGCCGCCGGGCCACCCGACACCGAGACCTCGTCCACCAGTGCGGCGACCTGCCGCAGCAGCCCCGCCCACGCCCTCGACCGCGCCGCCTCCAGCGCGACGACCGCCTGCACCCGACCCAGCGCCCCGGCCCGCACCGCTGACCTCACCCGACCGACCTCGCCGACCAGCTCGACGACACCGCCGTCCTCGCCCGCGGCAGCACCGGTCACGTCAGGGGAGCCCGCGCCCCGACCGGCGCGCGGTGAGGCCGACGGCGGGACGGCGTCGTCCTCCTCATCCCCGCCCACGCCCGTCTCGAACACGCGTACGAGGCTAGGGGCGGGATCCGACGACGCCCCCACGACCCCGCCGCCTGTGGACGACGCCCCGCTCCACCGACCTGTGCGCGGCCGCCGGACACCGCCGTCGACGCGGCTCACGACGCCGGCCTCCGTGGTTCCACGCGGTCGGCGGCCGGCCTCCGTGGCTCCGCGCGCCCGGCGCCGGCGTCCGGGCCTCTCCCCGCGACGTCGGTCGACGACCGAGTGGGCCGGCCCGGCCCCGGCATCACGTCGCGATCACGTCATGGTCACGACCCGGTCACCGCGCGGGCGGTGGTCTCGCGGGGTGGATCGACCGCCGGGACGACGCAGCCCCCGGTGTACCTTCTCCCGACCCGGGGCCGACGACGTCCCCTCCCGTCCCCCGTCCCGCCGGCTCGCCGGCGGGGCACGTCGACCGCCCCGGCGGTCCCCGTGAGGATGGTGCGACGCATGACGACGACCTCGCAGATCAGCCCGCAGGACCAGCACGAGAGCCCGGCGCCCGGACCCCGCGCCGTCGCCGTCCCGGCCCCGCAGGGCCTCTACGACGGGCGCCACGAGCACGACGCGTGCGGCGTGGCCTTCGTCGCGACGCTGCGCGGCGAGCCGGGCCACGACATCGTCGACGCCGCGCTCACCGCCCTGCGCAACCTCGACCACCGCGGCGCCGTGGGTGCCGAGGTCGACACCGGCGACGGCGCCGGGATCCTCACCCAGGTCCCCGACGACCTCTTCCGCGCCCTGGCGGAGGAGGAGATGGGTGTCGAGCTCCCGCCCAAGGGCGCCTACGCCGTCGGCATCGTCTTCCTGCCCGCCGAGGACGAGGCAGCCGCCGAGGCCGTGCGCCGCGTCGAGGCCCTCGCGGTGGAGGAGGACCTCGCCGTCCTCGGCTGGCGGGACGTGCCCGTCGCGGCCGAGCTCGTCGGCGCCACCGCCCGCGCCACGATGCCGCGCTTCCGGCAGCTCTTCGTCGCCGGCCGCGGCGCGCGCATCACGGGCATGGCCCTCGAGCGCCGCGCCTTCTGCCTGCGCAAGCGCACGGAGCGCGAGGTCGGCGTCTACGTCGCCTCGCTCTCGTGCCGCACCATCACCTACAAGGGGATGCTGACGACGGGCCAGCTCGAGCCCTTCTTCCCCGACCTGTCGGACCGGCGCTACACGACCGAGCTCGCCGTCGTGCACTCGCGCTTCTCGACCAACACCTTCCCGTCGTGGCCGCTGGCGCACCCCTTCCGCCTCATCGCCCACAACGGCGAGATCAACACCGTCCAGGGCAACCGCAACTGGATGCGGGCGCGGGAGAGCATGCTCAGCTCGTCCGTCATCCCCGGCGACCTCCAGCGGCTCTTCCCCATCTGCACGCCGGGCGCCAGCGACTCCGCGTCGTTCGACGAGGTGCTCGAGCTGCTGCACCTGTCCGGCCGCTCGCTGCCGCACGCGATGCTCATGATGATCCCGGAGGCCTGGGAGAACCACGCCTCCATGGACCCGGCCCGCCGCGCCTTCTACGAGTTCCACTCGATGTTCACGGAGGCGTGGGACGGCCCGGCCGACGTCGTCTTCACCGACGGCACGCTCATCGGGGCCGTGCTCGACCGCAACGGCCTGCGCCCCTCGCGGTACACGATCACCTCCGACGGCCTCGTCGTCCTCGCCAGCGAGACGGGCGTGCTCGACCTCGACCCCGCCACCGTCGTGCGCAAGGGGCGCCTGCAGCCCGGGCGCATGTTCCTCGTCGACACCGCCGCGGGGCGCGTGGTCGACGACGAGGAGGTCAAGGCCGAGCTCGCCGCGGCGCACCCCTACGACGAGTGGCTGCACGCCGGTCTCGTGACGCTCGACGGGCTCCCCGAGCGCGAGCACGTCGCGCACACGCACTCCTCGGTGACGCGCCGCCAGCAGACCTTCGGCTACACCGAGGAGGAGCTGCGCCTGCTCGTCGCGCCGATGGCGCGGGCGGGGGCCGAGCCCATCGGCTCGATGGGCACCGACACCCCGATCGCCGTGCTCTCCCAGCGCCCCCGGCTCGTCTTCGACTACTTCACGCAGATGTTCGCGCAGGTCACCAACCCGCCGCTGGACGCCATCCGCGAGGAGCTGGTGACGTCGCTCGTCACGGGCGTGGGCCCGGAGCAGAACATGCTCGACGCCGGTCCGGCGCACTGCCGCCAGCTCGTCATCCCGTTCCCGGTCATCGACAACGACGAGCTCGCGAAGATCGTCCACGTCAACGCCGACGGCAACCTCCCCGGCTTCCGCTGCGTCCGCGTGTCCGGCCTGTACCGGGTCGACGGCGGGGGAGCGGCCCTGGCCGCCCGGATCGACGAGATCTGCGCGGAGGTGAGCGCGGCGATCGCCGACGGCGCCCGCTTCGTCGTCCTCTCGGACCGCGACTCGGACTCCGTGCTAGCCCCCATCCCCTCGCTGCTGCTGACCGCGGCCGTGCACCACCACCTGCTGCGGGAGAAGACCCGCACCCAGGTCGGGCTCGTCGTCGAGGCGGGCGACGTCCGCGAGGTCCACCACGTCGCCCTGCTCGTCGGCTACGGCGCGGCGGCGGTGAACCCGTACCTCGCGATGGAGTCGGTGGAGGACCAGGTCCGCTCCGGCCACCTCACCGGCATCGCCCCCGAGGACGCCGTCCGCCGGCTCATCTACGCGCTCGGCAAGGGCGTGCTGAAGGTGATGAGCAAGATGGGCATCTCGACGGTCGCCTCCTACCGGGGCGCGCAGACCTTCGAGACCATCGGCCTGTCCCAGGAGCTCGTCGACCGCTACTTCACGGGCACGACGACGCAGCTCGGCGGCGTCGGCATCGACGTCCTCGCCGAGGAGGTCGCCGCCCGCCACCGCACCGCCTACCCCGTCGGGGGCGTGCAGCCCGCGCACCGGCGCCTCGACGTGGGCGGGGAGTACCAGTGGCGCCGCGAGGGCGAGCACCACCTCTTCGACCCGGAGACGGTCTTCCGCCTGCAGCACGCCACCCGCGCGGGGCGCTACGACGTCTTCAAGCAGTACACGCAGCGGGTCGACGACTCCTCCGAGCGGCTCATGACGCTCCGCGGCCTCTTCTCCTTCCGCGAGGGCGCCCGTCCGCCGGTCCCGCTCGACGAGGTCGAGCCGGTCAGCGAGATCGTCAAGCGCTTCTCGACGGGCGCGATGAGCTACGGCTCCATCTCCGAGGAGGCGCACTCCACCCTCGCCGTCGCGATGAACCGCCTGGGCGGGCGCAGCAACACCGGCGAGGGCGGCGAGGACGTCGAGCGCCTGCTCGACCCGGAGCGCCGCAGCGCCGTCAAGCAGGTCGCCTCGGGTCGCTTCGGCGTGACGAGCATGTACCTCACCCACGCCGACGACCTGCAGATCAAGATCGCCCAGGGCGCCAAGCCGGGTGAGGGCGGTCAGCTGCCGGGCCACAAGGTCTACCCGTGGATCGCGCGGACGCGCTTCTCGACGCCGGGCGTCGGCCTCATCTCGCCGCCGCCGCACCACGACATCTACTCGATCGAGGACATCGCCCAGCTCATCCACGACCTCAAGAACGCCAACCCGTCGGCGCGCGTGCACGTCAAGCTCGTCAGCGAGATCGGCGTCGGGACGGTCGCGGCGGGCGTGAGCAAGGCGCACGCGGACGTCGTCCTCATCTCCGGCCACGACGGCGGCACGGGCGCCAGCCCGCTGACGTCGCTCAAGCACGCGGGCGGGCCGTGGGAGGTCGGGCTGGCCGAGGCGCAGCAGACGCTGCTCCTCAACGGCCTGCGCGACCGGATCACGGTCCAGGTCGACGGACAGCTGAAGACCGGCCGCGACGTCGTCGTGGCGGCCCTGCTGGGCGCCGAGGAGTACGGCTTCTCGACGGCGCCGCTCGTCGTGTCCGGCTGCATCCTCATGCGGGCCTGCCACCTCGACACCTGCCCCGTCGGGATCGCGACGCAGAACCCCGAGCTGCGGGCGCGGTACGGCGGCAAGGCGGACTTCGTCGTGAGCTTCTTCGAGTTCGTGGCGCAGGAGGTGCGCGAGCACCTCGCGGCGCTGGGCTTCCGCTCGCTCGACGAGGCCATCGGCCGCAGCGACGCCCTCGACGTGCGCCGCGCCGTCGACCACTGGAAGGCGTCGGGGCTCGACCTCGGGCCGGTCCTGCACCAGGTCGAGCTGCCTGAGGGCGCCTCCCGCCGGCGCACGACGAGCCAGGACCACGGCCTCGAGAAGGCCCTGGACCACCAGCTCATCGCCATGTCCCGCGACGCGCTCGAGCACGGCACGCCCGTGCGGGTCGCGAGCGCGGTGCGCAACGTCAACCGCACCGTCGGCACGATGCTCGGCCACGAGGTCACCCGCCGCTACGGCGAGCAGGGCCTGCCCGACGGCACCGTCGACGTGACCCTGACGGGCAGCGCCGGCCAATCCTTCGGCGCCTTCCTGCCCCGCGGGGTCGTGCTGCGCCTCGTCGGCGACGCCAACGACTACGTCGGCAAGGGCCTGTCGGGCGGCCGGGTCGTGGTCCGCCCCGACGACGCGGCGCCGTTCGCGGCGCAGGACAACGTCATCGCCGGCAACACGATCGGCTACGGCGCGACGTCGGGCGAGCTCTTCCTGCGCGGCGTCGTCGGGGAGCGCTTCTGCGTCCGCAACTCCGGTGCCACCGCCGTCGTCGAGGGCGTGGGCGACCACGCCTGCGAGTACATGACCGGCGGCATCGTGCTCGTCCTCGGCGGCACCGGCCGCAACGTGGCGGCGGGCATGTCCGGCGGCACGGCGTACGTGCTCGACCTCGACGAGGCCGAGGTCAACCAGGCGGCCGTGCGCAGCGGGGAGCTCGGCCTCCACCCGCTCGACGAGGCCGACCGGGTGCTCGTGGCCGACCTGCTCGTGCGCCACCGGGACGAGACCGGGTCGGAGGTCGCGGCGGCCCTGCTCGAGCAGGGCGACGCCGGCCTGGACCGCATGACCAAGCTGCTGCCCCGGGAGTTCTCCCGCGTGCTCGCCGTGCGGGCGCAGGCGGCCGAGGAGGGGCTGGACCTCGACGGCGACGTCGTCTGGGGCCGGATCGTGGAGGCGACGACGCATGGCTGACCCGAAGGGCTTCCTCACCCAGCGCGAGCGCGAGCTGCCGCAGCGCCGCCCGGTGGACGTCCGGATCATGGACTGGCGCGAGGTGTACGAGAAGCAGGAGGAGGGCGCGCTGCTGCGGCAGGCGGGCCGCTGCATGGACTGCGGCATCCCCTTCTGCCACCAGGGCTGCCCGCTGGGCAACCTCATCCCCGAGTGGAACGACCTCACGTGGCGCGGGGACTGGGCCGAGGCCGTCGAGCGGCTGCACGCCACGAACAACTTCCCCGAGGTGACGGGGCGGCTGTGCCCGGCGCCCTGCGAGAGCGCCTGCGTCCTCGGCATCAACCAGCCGCCGGTGACCATCAAGCAGGTCGAGGTGTCGATCGCCGACCGGGCGTTCGCCGAGGGCTGGGTCGTGCCGCAGCCCCCCGACCGGCTGACCGGGCGCACCGTCGCCGTCGTCGGGTCCGGCCCCGCGGGGCTGGCCGCCGCCCAGCAGCTCACGCGCGCCGGTCACACCGTCGCGGTCTACGAGCGCGACGACGCGATCGGCGGGCTGCTGCGGTACGGCATTCCCGAGTTCAAGATGGAGAAGGACCTCCTCGACGCCCGGCTGGCGCAGATGGCCGCGGAGGGGACCCGCTTCCGCCCGGGCACGCCCGTCGGCGGCAGCGCCCCGGGCGCCGTGTCGGGCGCGGCGCTCGTCGCCCGCTACGACGCGGTGCTGCTGGCCGTCGGCGCCACGGCGCCCCGCGACCTGCCCGTGCCCGGTCGCGACCTGCCCGGTGTCATGCCGGCGATGGACTACCTCGTCCCCGCCAACCGCGCCGCCCGCGGCGCGGGGGAGGGGCCGGAGGGCCGCGACGTGCCCGCGGAGCTCGACGCCCGCGGCCGCGACGTCGTCATCATCGGCGGCGGCGACACCGGGGCCGACTGCCTCGGCACGGCCCTGCGGCAGGGCGCCCGCTCGGTGACGCAGCTGGCCCACGGGCCCCAGCCGGCCGCCGAGCGGACGGCGGGCGAGCCCTGGCCCGTCGACCCGCGCCTGTTCGAGGTGACGAGCGCCCACGAGGAGGGCGGCGAGCGCCGCTTCACCGCCTCCACCACCCGCTTCGTCGCGGGGGAGGACGGCCGGGTCGGAGGCCTGGAGATCGTCCAGGCCGAGCGGGTGGGGCGCGAGGTGCGCCCCGTCCCCGGCACCGAGGAGGTGCTCGACACCCAGCTCGTCCTCATCGCCACGGGCTACACGGGCCCCGAGCGCGGCCCGCTGCTCGACGAGGTGGGCGTCGACCTCGACGAGCGGGGCCTCGTCGCCCGCGACGGCTCGTACGCGACGTCGGTCCCCGGCGTCTTCGTCGCCGGTGACGCCGGCCGGGGCCAGTCGCTCATCGTGTGGGCCATCGCGGAGGGCCGCGCCGCGGCGGCCGCGATCGACGCCCGGCTCTCCGGGCGGCCCAGCACGCTCCCCGCCCCGGTGCGCCCGACCGACCGGCCGCTCGTCGTCTGACGGGCCCCCGACGGACGTCCGCCCGCCCCCTCGTCGCCACCCCCGCGTCACCGGGCGGCGCGGGGACGGTGCACGGGTGCGCCGGGGCGTCCCACGGACGGCCTCGTCCGCCGTGGCGGGGTGCCCGGCTCTGTAAGGTGCGTCACATGCGCCGCGCCAAGATCGTCTGCACCCTCGGCCCCGCCGTCTCGAGCCCCGAGCAGCTCCGCGAGCTCGTGGACGCGGGCATGGACGTCGCCCGCTTCAACCTCAGCCACGGCTCGCACGCCGAGCACTCGGAGCGCTACGAGGCGGTGCGCCGCGCCGCCGAGGAGGCGGGGCGCCCGGTCGCGGTGCTCGTCGACCTCCAGGGCCCCAAGATCCGGCTGGGCCGCTTCGCGAGCGGTCCGCAGGCGCTGCCCGTGGGCCACGTGCTCACCATCACCACCGAGGACGTGCCGGGCGACGCGACCCTCGTCTCGACGACGCACCAGGGTCTGCCGGGCGACGTCTCGCCGGGCGACCGCATCCTCGTCGACGACGGCAAGGTGACCCTGCGGGTCACCGGCGTCGAGGGCCCGCGGGTCGTCACCGAGGTCGAGGTGGCGGGCGTCGTGTCGGACAACAAGGGCCTCAACCTGCCCGGCGTGGCGGTCGGCGTCCCGGCGCTGTCCGACAAGGACGTCGAGGACCTGCGCTGGGGCCTGCGGGCGGGCTGCGACCTCGTGGCGCTGTCCTTCGTCCGCGATGCGGCCGACGTCGAGGGCGTCCACCGCGTCATGGACGAGGAGGGTCGGCGGGTCCCCGTCATCGCCAAGGTGGAGAAGCCGCAGGCGGTCGACAACCTCGAGGCCGTCGTCGACGCCTTCGACGGCGTCATGGTGGCCCGCGGCGACCTGGGCGTCGAGCTGCCCCTCGAGCAGGTGCCGCTCGTGCAGAAGCGCGCGGTCGAGCTGTGCCGCCGCGCGGCGAAGCCGGTCATCGTGGCGACGCAGGTCCTCGAGTCGATGATCTCCGCGCCCCGCCCGACCCGGGCCGAGGCCTCGGACTGCGCCAACGCCGTCCTCGACGGCGCCGACGCGATCATGCTCTCGGGCGAGACGAGCGTCGGCCAGTACCCCTTCGAGGCGGTGCGGACGATGGCGCGCATCATCGAGAGCACCGAGGACCACGGCCTCGACCGGATCAGCCCGCTGGGCACCAACCCGCACACCACGGGCGGTGCGATCACGCGGGCCGCGCTCGACGTGGGCGTCAACCTCGACGCCAAGCACCTCGTCGTCTTCACGACGACGGGCGACTCGGCCCGGCGGATGTCCCGCCTGCGCTCGGAGATCCCGCTCATCGTCTTCACGCCGGAGCCCTCCGTCCGCGCGCAGCTGTCCCTCACGTGGGGCGTGCGGACCTTCCTCATGCCGTACGTGACCCACACCGACGAGATGGTCCTCGCCATGGACGAGGTGCTCCTCGACAGCGGCGTGGCGCAGGAGGGCGAGCTCGTCGTCGTCGTGGCCGGGGCGCCCCCGGGCATCCCCGGCTCGACCAACGCGCTGCGCGCCCACCGCATGGGCGACGCCGTCAACGGCGTCACCCAGGCCTACCGGGAGACCCGCCGCGACACGAGCGCCCGCCAGCTCGGCGCCCCCGACGCCGGCTGACGCCACCCCGACACCACCGGCCCACCCGGTCACCGACGTGACCGGGTGGGCCGTCGTCGTCCCACCACGACGGCGAGGTGAGCCGCTGCGGCTGGGGACCGGTCGGTCGGGCGGCACGTCAGGCCCGACGACGCAGCGGGGCGCGAGCCCCGCCAGACGTCGGAGCCAGTGCCGTCCGACCGACCGGCCCCCAGCAGCCAGCCCGGCCGAGGGCGCCGCGGAGGGTCGACGGGGGCGCAGGTCGCCGACGAGGTGCCCCGGGTGGGACTCGAACCCACACTGCGTGGATTTTGAGGCCACTTCCTCTGCCGGTTGGGATACCGGGGCGGGCCGGGCGGTCGGCGGCCGGAGGGCCGGGACGGACGCGCTGCGGCGGCCCGGGCGTCGTCGCCCGGATGCGCGGATAGGGTAGCCGACGTGAGCGAGCAGCCCCCCAGCCCCGAGGCCAGCAGCGGACCGACCACGGGAGCGGAGGACGTCGACGTCCCCCAGGGCCCGCGTCGGCGCGTCGTCGTCGCCGAGGACGAGGCGATCATCCGCCTCGACGTGGTGGAGACGCTGACGGAGGCGGGCTTCGACGTCGTCGGGGAGGCGGGCGACGGCGAGAGCGCGGTGCGCCTCGTCGAGGAGATGACGCCCGACCTCGTCGTGATGGACGTGAAGATGCCGGTCCTGGACGGCATCTCGGCGGCGGAGCGGATCGGGCGCTCGGGCCGGTCGGCGGTCGTCCTGCTCACGGCGTTCTCGCAGAAGGAGCTCGTGGACCGGGCGCGCGACGCGGGGGCGATGGCGTACGTGGTCAAGCCCTTCACGTCGGCGGACCTCCTCCCGGCCGTGGAGATCGCGCTGAGCCGCCACGCGGAGCTGCGGGCCCTCGAGGACGAGGTGTCCGACCTCACCGAGCGGTTCGAGACGCGCAAGCGGGTCGAGCGGGCCAAGGGCCTGCTCATGCAGCAGATGGGCCTGTCGGAGCCCGAGGCCTTCCGCTGGATCCAGAAGACGTCGATGGACCGGCGCCTCACGATGCGCGAGGTGGCGGACGTGGTGCTGGAGCAGGTCGGCGGCGGCAGCCGCTGAGGACGCCGCTGGGCCGCCGCGGGGGCGGCCCGGCAGCCCGGCGCGAGCGGCCTGCTCGCGCAGCGGGTCCCGCTGCGGCGGAGCCAGGGTCACGATGGGGTGACGACGCGACGGATCGCTCCGGGCCCGGCCCGTGGGGGGCGCCCGTCGAGTACGGTCCGGCTCACCTACTGGACCTCAGCGCTCAGCCGCTGGGACGAAGGAGAGCCCTGCATGAAGCGAACCACCCTGGCGCGGCGCTCCGTCGCCGTGGCCGGCATCGCAGCCCTCGCCCTCACCGGGTGCGGTGACGACGGCGGGACCGACGACGGCGCGGCGCCGGCGGCCTCGGGCGAGCCGAGCGCGAGCTCGTCGTCCTCCGACGACGCCGCCGCGGGCTCCGAGGACTGCGAGCCCGAGACCCCGCCGGAGGCCGAGGGCGACGGCGTCCTCACCATCGGCTCCGTCCTGCCGCAGACCGGCAACCTGGCCTTCCTCGGCCCGCCGGAGTTCGCCGGCGTCGAGCTGGCGGTGCAGGAGATCAACGAGGCCGGCGGCTACAACGGCCAGGACGTCGCGTACGTCGAGGGTGACTCCGGTGACACGAACACCGACATCGCCTCGTCGACGGTCCAGCGGCTCCTGTCCGCGAACGTCGACTCGATCATCGGCGCGGCGTCCTCGGGCGTCTCCTTCACCATCATCGACGCCATCACCGGCGCGGGGGTCGTGCAGATCTCGCCGGCGAACACGGCGCCGGACTTCACGTGCGCGAGCGACTCCGGCCTGTACTTCCGCACGGCCCCCTCGGACGTGCTCCAGGGCCGCGTCATGGGCGACCTCGTGATCGGCGACGGGTACCTCGACGTCGGCATGATGGCCATCGACGACCCGTACGGCACGGGCCTCGCGGCCAACGTGCAGGAGGCGGTCGAGGCCGGCGGCGGCAGCATCGCGGGCGGTGACCCGATCATCTACAACCCGCAGGCGCCGAACTACAGCGCCGAGGTCGCCCAGCTCGCGGAGACGAACCCGGAGGCCATCGTCCTCATCGGCTTCGACGAGTCGCTGCGCGTCATCCCCGAGCTCATCTCCCAGGGCATCGGTCCCAGCGAGGTGCCGCTCTACCTCGTGGACGGCAACCTCGCCAACTACAGCGACGACGGCCTCGAGCCGGGCGCGCTCGTGGGCACCAAGGGCACCCTGCCCGGTGCCGCCTCGACGGGTGACTTCCAGGAGCGCCTGCTGGCCGTCGACCCGTCGCTCACGGACTTCAGCTACGCGCCGGAGTCCTACGACGCCGTGGTCATGACGGCGCTGGCGGCCATCGCGGCCGGCGACGACAGCGGGGCGAGCATCGCCTCGCAGCTGCCGGCGGTCAGCCGCGAGGGGACGGAGTGCTCGGGCTTCGTGGAGTGCCGCGACCTGCTCGAGGCCGGCGAGGACATCGACTACCAGGGCGTGTCCGGCCCGGTCGAGTTCTCCGACCTCGGCGACCCGACGGAGGCCACCATCGGCATCTACTCCTACGTCGAGGACAACAGCTACGTGAACGACTCCTACGTGGAGGGCTCGCTCGACTGACACCCGCTCCACGCCGCGGAGCAGCACCACCGGAGCCCCGGTCCCCCGTGCGGGGGGCCGGGGCTCCGCCTCGTCCGGGGCGGGACCTCCGGCCGGAGGGCCTGCCCGCCGCCGGGGCCAGGACGCGACGACGCCCGGCCCCTCGGCGGGGACCGGGCGTCGGTCGGGGGCGGGGCTCAGGAGGTGGCGAGCGTGCCCAGGTACAGCTGGATGACCTTGGGGTCCTGCGCCAGCTCGCGGCCGGAGCCGCTGTAGGCGTTGCGGCCCTGGTCGAGGACGTAGCCGCGGTCGCAGATCTGCAGGCAGCGGCGGGCGTTCTGCTCGACCATGACGACCGAGACGCCGGTGCGGTTGATCTGGCGGGTGCGGATGAAGACCTCGTCCTGCAGGGCGGGGGACAGGCCCGCCGACGGCTCGTCGAGGAGCAGCACGCGCGGCTCCATCATGAGCGCCCGGCCCATCGCGACCATCTGCCGCTCGCCGCCGGACAGCGAGCCCGCGCGCTGGTTGCGCCGCTTGCCGAGGGTGGGGAAGAGGTCGACGACGGCCTCGAAGCGCTGCGAGAAGCGCTTGGGAGCCTGGTAGAGCCCCATCTCGAGGTTCTCGGCGATGGTGAGCGAGGGGAAGACGTTGTTCGTCTGCGGCACGAAGCCGACGCCGCGGCGCACGAGCTTGTCGGCGCCCATCCCGGTGATGTCGTCGTCCCCGAGCCGGACCGTGCCCTTCCGGATCTTCACGAGGCCGAACATGGCCTTGAGGAGCGTCGACTTGCCGGCGCCGTTGGGGCCGATGATCGCGACGAGCTCGCCCGGCTGCACGTGCAGGTCGCAGCCGTTGAGGATGTCGACGCCGGGCAGGTAGCCCGCCACCAGCTCGTCGGCGCGCAGCACCGCGCCCTCCGCGGCGGCCACGTGCGCGCTGCGGTCTCCCGTCGTCGTGCTGCTGGCGCTCATCGTCCGACCTCCTGGTCGTGCTCCCGCTCGAGCTCCGCCTCCGCGGCGGCGATCTGCTCGGCCTCGTCCTCCTCGGTGAGCGGGGCGTCGTGGTGGCCCCCGAGGTAGGCGTCGATGACCGCCGGGTCCGCCATGACGGCGTCCGGGGGGCCCTCCGCGACGACGGTGCCCTGGGCCATGACGACCACCCAGTCCGAGATGTCGCGGACCATGTCCATGTCGTGCTCGACGAAGACGACCGTCATGCCCTGCTCCCGCAGGTCCTTGACGTGCCCGAGGAGCGACTGGGTGAGCGCCGGGTTCACCCCGGCCATCGGCTCGTCGAGCATGACGAGCCGCGGCTCGGTCATGAGGGCGCGGGCCATCTCCAGCAGCTTGCGCTGCCCGCCGGAGAGGCTGCCCGCGAAGTCCTCGCGCTTGGCGTCGAGCTTGAAGCGCCGCAGCAGCTCGTCGGCGCGCCGCGTGTTGGAGTCCTCCTGGCCGCGCCACACCCGCCGGAACATCGCCGACAGCAGTCGCTCGCCCACCTGGCCGGTGGCGCCGAGGCGCATGTTCTCGATGACGGTGAGCCGCGAGAGCGCCTTGGTCAGCTGGAAGGTGCGGACCATGCCGCGACGGGCGACGCGGTGCGCCGGCACCCGGGCGAGGCTGCGGCCCTCGAAGGTCCACGAGCCCTCGTCGGGCCGGTCGAACCCCGTGAGGAGGTTGAAGAACGTCGTCTTGCCGGCGCCGTTGGGGCCGATGAGGGCCGTGATGGCGCCGCGCTGGAACTCCACGTGCTGGACGTCGACGGCCGTCAGCCCGCCGAAGCGGCGCACGACGCCGTCCGCGACGAGCACGGGGTCGGGCTTGGGCGCCCCCGGCACCCGGGGGACGTCGCGGAGCACCTCGCGGGCGGCGAGGGCGCGCGGGCCGGGGCCCGGGGCGATCGCCGGGTGGCTCCCCCCGCCCCCGTGGGGGGTGCCCTCGTCGAGGTCGGTCAGGTCGGGGCGGTTCTCGTCAGCGGGCATCGATCGCCAGCTCCCTCCGGTCACCGAAGATGCCTTGCGGCCTGAAGATCATGAGCAGCATGAGCGCGAGCCCGACGAGCATGAAGCGCACCTGGCCCACCTGGGTGGACGACATCAGCCAGTCGGGCACGTAGCCGGCGCCGACGGCCTGCACGAGCACGTTCTCGATGAGGACGAGCGCCACCCAGAAGATCGCCGCGCCGACCACCGGCCCGAGGACCCGCGCGGCTCCGCCGAGCAGGAGCACGGTGTAGACGAAGAACGTCAGCTCCGTGCCGTAGAGGTCCGGCTGCACCGAGGCGCGGCCCACGCCGAAGACGAAGCCGGCCAGCGCGCCGATGACGCCGCCGATGACGAGCGCCTGCATCTTGTAGGCGTAGACGTTCTTGCCGAGGCTGCGGACGGCGTCCTCGTCCTCGCGGATGCCCTTGAGGACGCGGCCCCAGGGGCTGCGCATGAGCAGGAAGACGACGAGGCAGCACACCGCCACGAGGACCCACCCGACGAGGAGGATCCACGCCAGCCTCGCCCCGAAGACCCAGGGCCCAAACCCGTAGGACTGCCCGGGGGTGAAGGGGCTGAGGTCGTAGAAGCCCTCGGCGAAGCCGGAGAGACCGCTCGAGCCGCCGGTCTGGTCGCGCAGCGTGGCGCTGCGGACGGTGAGCCGCACGATCTCCGCCGCGGCGATGGTGGCGATGGCGAGGTAGTCGGCGCGCAGGCGCAGCGTCGGGATGCCGAGGAGCACCGCCAGCAGCACCGCGGCGACGAGGCCGACGACGACGCCGAGCCAGAAGGGCAGCCCAAGCACGGTGACGGTGACGGCGATGCCGTACGCCCCCACGGCGACGAACGCCGCCTGCCCGAAGTTGAGCAGGCCGGCGTAGCCGAACTGCACGTTGAGGCCGATCGCCGCGAGGGCGTAGATGACCGTCTCCAGCCCGATGGCCGCGCGGGCGGTGTTGCCGAGGATCGAGGACCAGTCCACGGGGGTGCTCCGCTCAGCCGATGCGCGAGGCGCGGCCGAGGATGCCCTGGGGCCGCACGAGGAGGACGAGGATGAGGACGAGCAGGGCGCCGACGTTGCGCAGCTCGGTCGGGATGACGAGCGTGCTCACCTCGAGGAAGACGCCGATGAACAGGGCGCCCACCATGGCCCCGAAGGCCGTGCCGAGGCCGCCGAGCGTCACCGCCGCGAAGACGAGCAGCAGGATCTGGAAGCCCATCTGGTACTGCACCTGCTGGGCGAGCCCCAGGAGCACCCCGGAGAGCGCGGCGAGCGCGGCGCCGGCGACCCAGACGACGAGGATCACGCGGTTGACGTCGATGCCCGAGGCCGCGGCCAGGGCCGGGTTGTCGGAGACGGCGCGGGTGGCCTTGCCCAGCCGGGTGCGCACGAGGACGAGGCCCACCGCCACGAGCACCACCGCGGCGACGGCCATGCTGATGAGGTCGATGGGGCGCAGGGTGAACAGACCCAGGTCGAGCCCGCGCTGGCCCTGGTACTCGGCGTAGGTCTGCGTCGAGCCGCCGAAGACGTAGAGGAAGAGGTAGCGCAGCAGCAGGGCCAGGCCGATCGAGACGATCATCATGGCCACGAGGCCCGTGCCGCGGCGCCGCAGCGGTCTCCAGAGGAGGCGGTCGTTGGCGTACCCCGCGACCCCCCCGAGCACCACGGCGAGCGGTGCCGCCAGCAGGAAGGGGACGCCTGCGCCCACGTTGAGGAAGTAGGTCGCGATGGCGCCGAAGGTGATGAGCTCGCCGTGGGCGAAGTTCGTCAGCCCCGTCGTCCCGAAGACGAGCGACAGGCCGATGGCCGCGAGGGCGATGATGAGGCCGTACCGGAGGCCGTTCGCGACGAGCTGGGCCACCTGGCCGGCGCTCACGCCACCGGCCGACGCCGACGCCCCTCCGTCCTCCGACAGCTGGAAGATGACGGGGTTGGCGCTGCCCGAGGCCACCGACCGCTGCACCGGGTTCTCGCGGGGGAGCAGCCCAGCGGCGGGGCCGGTGAGGCTGTCGACGTCGAGCGTGACCTCGTAGGTCCCCGTGCCCGGGACGACCAGCTCCACGGCCCCGCCGTCGTCCGTCGTGCCCGAGACCGGGTCGACGCCCGCGCCGGTCGCCGTGACCTCCGCACCGGGCACGTCCTCGCGGTCGGCGGTCCGCACCCGGACCGTGATCGTCTCGCCCTCGACGTCCGTCGGGGCGCTGACCCCGGGGGAGGGGGCGGGCGTGGCGGCGTCGGCGCGCGCGCCGCCGCCCGGCAGCGCGGGGGCGAGGGCGAGCAGCAGCGCGAGCGCCACGAGGGCGAGCAGCGCCCGGGGGGCGGCGAGCGTCGTCAACACGGTCTCCTGGGGCAGGACGGCGGCGGTGCGGCGACGGCGGCACGGCCGGACGAGCGCGCGTACTCAACCACGCGATCGCCCGCCGCGGGGACCACCTCGCCGAAGGGGGAGGACGTCACCCGCCGGGGGAGGCCGGTGCCGCCCCTCCACGGGGGGGCCGCCGAGCGGCTCGGCGAGAAGGGCCGCGCGAGACCGCCTCCGGGGCGCGGGGCGCC